>LKMK01000081.1 GCA_001563805.1 Natrialbaceae archaeon B1-Br10_E2g2 | reverse complement strand
CTCGTCCCGAGAGCACCCACATGATCATGTGGGTTATTTCCGGCTTGAGGGAGGCGAAGTCCCAGAACGTGTCGTGGGCCGCCGACGCCTGGGGCATCCCGTCGTCGGGTTCGGGCTTGATCGCGTGGACGAGATCCGGGAACTCCATCGCGTCCTGGATGAAAAAGGGCGGCATGTTGTTCCCGACGAGGTCCCAGTTGCCCTCCTCCGTGTAGAACTTCGTCGCGAAGCCGCGGACGTCCCGGACGGTGTCCGAGGACCCCCGCGAACCGACGACCGTCGAAAACCGAACGAAGACCGGCGTCTTCTGGTCGGGATCCGTCAGCACCTTCGCTTTCGTCAGCTCCTCTATGTCGTCGTACTCGTCACCGAGGTCCGGGTCCTCGTACGGCTCGAAGTACCCGTGCGCGCCAGTGCCACGGGCGTGGACCACCCGCTCCGGGATCGACTCGTGGTCGAACTGGGTCATCTTCTCCCGGAAGTGGAAGTCCTCCATGATCGTCGGCCCGCGTTCGCCCGCTTTCAGCGAGTTGTCGGTGTCGCTGATCTTGACTCCGTGATCGCTCGTCAACTCCTCACCTTCGGGATTCTCGCGAACCTCGTCGAGCTGTCGATGCTTGCTCTCCTCGTCGACGCCGTCGCCGCCATCGTCGCTGGTTCCAGCAGCCGACTCGTCCGTGCCCGACCCGTCGGAGCGTACCACTGGCTCGTCGGTCTCCTCGTTCGCGTCGGTTTCCGTACTCTCCAGGTCGTCCGACTCCGTCTCACTCGAGTGATCGTTAGTCATAGTACTCCCGCTGTTCGGGTGCAGCGGTCTACCCCGGGGTGCCTACTGGGTGCTCTGCCTTTGGCTGCAAGCTACTTGCTGAGGCCAGGGGAGAGGCCCTAAGAACCGATCGTCAGTCGCCAATAGTCGGCCCGAAAGACGTCAACAGCCCCGGCCGAGAAGAGTATATCACTGGGGACCGTAGGTTCGTGTATGCTCGAGGCAGCTACGGATCTGACGCTGTCGTTCGCCGACCGCTACGGCGTCGTCGTGCTCCTCGTCGCGTTCGTCCTCGAGGGCGCGCTGGTCGGCAAACTCCTCCCCACGCGAGCGCTGTTGATCGCGGTCGTCCTCGCCGCCGGAACGTCGATGCTCGATTACGCGACCGTCTTCGCCGTCGCCGTCCTCGGCGCGACGACCGGCCAGTTGCTGTTGTTTCTCGCCGTTCGCCACCTCGAGTTCGATCCGGCGAGTCACGAACGGGTGCCGGTCGGCGACCGTCAGATCGATCGGGCCGACCGGTGGCTCGGCCGGTGGGGGCCGGCCGCCGTCGCGGTGAGCAACGCACTCCCCGTGGCTCGAGGAACGATGACAGTCCCCACGGCGATGGGGCGGGTCCCCACCTCCCGGTTCGCTACGTACTCGGTCGTCGGCTCGTGTTGTTACGTCGGCGCGCTCGTCGCGGTCACACTCGGGGCGGCGAGTCTGATTCCGCCAGGCCTCGCCGAGACTATCCTCTCGGTGTAATCGACTGGACCAGAATTTTGCCGGTCAGCAGCTCGAGCGAA
This sequence comes from Natrialbaceae archaeon B1-Br10_E2g2, assembly GCA_001563805.1. Classification (GTDB taxonomy): domain Archaea; phylum Halobacteriota; class Halobacteria; order Halobacteriales; family Natrialbaceae; genus Natrarchaeobaculum. The sequence goes on along the minus strand of LKMK01000081.1, from coordinate 10,571 downwards.
GCAGGGCCACCCGAGCAAAATTCGACTGGTCGGGCAGAGCCGGTACCGACGATGGTTCGTTCTCGGTCGGTCAGTGTTCGACGAACTCGACCAGAATGCCGCCGGTGTCTTTCGGATGCAAGAACGCGACCGAGTGTCCCCACGCGCCCGGCCGCGGCTCCTCGTCGATGAGGGTGACGTCGTGTTCGCGAGCGCGATCGAGCGCGGCGTCGATGTCGTCGGTCGCCAGCGCGAGGTGGTGGATGCCGGCGCCGTTGGCCTCGAGGTACCGCGAGATGGTGCCCTCCTCGAGCGGTTCGAGCAGTTCGAGATAGCCGTCGCCGACCTCGAGGAAGACGACGCGCATGCCATCGAACGCCTCTTCGTGGACGGCCTCGAGGCCGAACAGGTCCTCGTAGAGGGCGGCGAGTTCGCGGGCGTCTTCGGTCGCGATTCCGGCGTGATCGAAGTGCATGATCGACCGTTACCGACAGACCACTAAATACCGACGGATTCGCCGGTCGACGCCAGGGCTTCCGATCGGGCAAACCGTCCTCTCCGTTTATACGCTCGCGGCGAAAACGGTCCGTTCGATGTACATCTCCAACACCGAAACGGTCCCTGACGGGGAAATCGTCGAAGTGCTCGGAATCGCCCGTGGAAACACCGTCGAAGCGAAGAACGCCGGCCGCGACCTCACGCAGGGTATCCGTAACGTCTTCGGCGGCGAACTGAAGGCGTACTCGGACCTCCTCGCGAAGGCCCGCGACGTCGCCATCACCCGGATGGAGGAAGACGCCGCCGAGATGGGGGCCGATGCGGTTGTCAACGTCCGCCTCGAGACCTCTCAGATCACCGAGGGCGGCTCCGAGGTACTGGCCTACGGCACGGCCGTTCGACTTCGGTAACGCATAGCGCACGCCGTTCGTCGCTCGTCTCACCGGAGCCCCAGTTTCGCGGCCAGTCGCGACCACCGGCCGCCGCCGGCTGCGGTGACCGCGTCCATCTCCTCGGCGTCCAGTTCGAAGTCGAAGACGTCGGCGTTCGCCTCGAGGTGGGCCCGCGTCGCGGCTTTCGGAATCGCCGCGACCATCGGCTGCTGGAACAACCAGCGCAGGGCGACCTGGGCGGCCGACTTCCCGTACGGCTCACCGATTTCGGCGAGTCGATCGTCGCCCGGGACCGCTCCCTCGGCCAGCGGGCTGTACGCCGTCAGGCAGACGTCGTTCTCGACGCAGTACTCGAGCAACTCGTCCTGGTGGTGGTAGGGGTGGTATTTCACCTGGTTCGTGACGATCGGCGTCGAGGAGCAGTCGATGGCTCGCTCGAGCAGGTCGACCGAGAAGTTGCTCACCCCGACGTGTTGGACCAGTCCATCTGCCTGCAGTTCGTTCATCGCATCGATCGTCTCCTCGAGCGGCGCCCGCCGACTCGGGGCGTGGAGCAACAGCAGGTCGACCGTCTCGAGGCCCAGTCGCTCGAGGCTCGCTCTGGTCGAGTCGACGACGTCGGCGGCGGCAGCGTTGTCCCGGTGGACCTTCGTGACGACGAAGACGTCTTCACGTGGGACGTCGCTCGCTTCGATGGCGTCACCGACGGCGGCCTCGTTCTCGTACAGCTGGGCGGTGTCGACGTGGCGATAGCCGACCTCGAGGGCCCGCTCGACGGCCCGGCGACACTGTTCGCCGGTCAGACGGGCCGTCCCGAACCCGAGCGCCGGGACGTCGGCACCGCCTGCGCTGATGGTCTCCGTCTCGATGGCTGACTCCGGCTCCATAGTCGACGGTCGACGCCGACGGTCTTCAATGGGGGGCAGCGCCCGTCGCCGATTCGCTGCCAGAAGATGGGAACGCGTACCTAGACCGCGCTACCGGGCTGGAACTCGCCGAACTCGTCGCGGAAGACGTTACAGACCTCCCCGACGGTCGCGTACGACTTCACCGCGTCGATGATGTACGGCATGAGGTTCTCGTCGCCCCGTGCCGCCTCGCGCAGCGCCTCGAGTTTCGCTTCGGCTTCCTCGTCGTCGCGTTCCTCGCGGACGACCTCGAGGGTCTCGATCTTGCGGCGTTCGTCCTCCTCGGTGACCTCCTGGACGTCCATCTCGGGCTCTTCGTCGACCTCGAACTCGTTGACGCCGACGATGATGCGCTCCCCTTCCTCGATCTCCTTCTGGCGATCGAAGGCGGTGTCCTGGATCTGTCGCTGGACCCACTGCTGTTCGATGGCCTCGCGCATCCCGCCGCGCTCGTCGACTTCCTCGAGCAGTTCGTAGGCCTCTGCTTCGACCTGGTCTGTGAGACGCTCGACGTAGTAGCTGCCGGCGAGCGGGTCGATCGTGTCGGCCGCCCCGGATTCGTGGGCGAGAATCTGCTGGGTGCGAAGCGCCGTCCGCACGGACTCTTCGGTCGGCAGGGCGAGCGCCTCGTCCTTGCCGTTGGTGTGGAGACTCTGAGTTCCGCCGAGGACGGCCGCGAGCGCCTGGTAGGCGACGCGAACGACGTTGTTCTCGATCTGCTGGGCGGTGAGCATCGAGCCCGCGGTCTGGGTGTGGAACTTGAGCTGTTTCGACTTGGGGTTCTGGGCGTCGAAGCGCTCGTCCATGATGTCGTGCCACATCCGGCGGGCGGCGCGGAACTTCGCGACCTCCTCGAAGATGTTGTTGTGGCCGTTGAAGAAAAACGACAGCTGTGGGGCGAACTCGTCGACGTCGAGGCCCGCGTCGATCGCCGCCTCGACGTACTCGATCCCGTCACCCAGCGTGAAGGCGAGTTCCTGTGCGGCCGTCGCCCCTGCCTCGCGGATGTGATAGCCCGAGATCGAGATCGTGTTGAAGTTCGGGGTCTCGTCGGCGCAGAACTCGAAGATGTCCGTGATGATCCGCATCGAGGGCTCGGGCGGATAGATGTACGTGTTTCGCGCGGTGTACTCTTTCAGCAGGTCGTTCTGGATCGTCCCGCGGAGTTGCTCGCGGTCGACGCCCTGACGATCGCCCACCGCGATGTAGAGGGCGAGCAACACCGACGCCGGCGCGTTGATCGTCATCGACGTCGAGACCTCGTCGAGGGGGATGCCGTCGAAGACCGTCTCCATGTCCGAAAGCGAGTCGATCGCGACCCCGGCCTTGCCGACTTCCCCGGCGGACATCGCGGCGTCGGAGTCGTGGCCCATCTGCGTCGGCAAATCGAACGCCATCGACAGGCCCGTCTGGCCCTGATCGAGCAGATAGTGAAACCGCTCGTTGGTGTCTTCGGGCGTCGAAAAGCCGGCGTACTGGCGCATCGTCCAGAGCCGTCCACGATAGCCCGTGGAGTAGACCCCGCGCGTATAGGGCGGCTCGCCCGGATACCCCAGGTCCTCCTGGTAATCGAGGTCGGCGACGTCGTTCGGCGTGTACAGCCGGTCGACGTCCTGGCCACCCGTGTCCGTCGTGAACGTCTCCTTTCGCTCGCCGAAGCGATCGACGACGGGTTCGACTGTTTCCTCGTGCCACTGCTCGCGGCCGGCACGGATCTCCTCGAGATCGTCGGGATCGAACATTACGAATACCGAGGAGACGCCGGGGCTTGAACCTTGATGTATTCGCCAGCGTTGCCCCGGGTGAAGGTGGCTCCCGCGAGACGTCGGGCTCGACCGCCCCTCAGCGGCCGGTGTCGTACTTGTAGGTCGCCGACTCGGGATCGATCCCGAAGTCCTCCGGGGACTCGTCGGTCCCATCGTCGTCCCTGGCCTCCGGCGCGCGCTTGAACGCCTCACGCAGTTGGTCGGGCATCCGAAAGCGGTCGACCTCGAGTGCGTACGGGACCGCGTCCGAATCGACCCCCTCGCGTTTGGCCTCGAGTCGCTCCTCGAGCGCCGGCGGGAGCTGGGACTCCTCGATCCGGCGGAAGCCGAACTGCGCGAGGTAGCTCCCCTCGTCCGTGAGCGCGTAGACGGTGTCGAACCCCTCGTCGCCGGCGTACTCGAGGAGTCGTTCGACGACGTGGGCGCCGACGCCCTGGCCACGCCAGCCCTCGAGGACCCCGATGCTGGTGAGTTCGCAAACGGCGTCAGTGCGCCCGCCGCGACCGGAGTCGGCGTCACCCGACGACGCGTCGTCGGGCTTGTGGACGCGGATGCGACCGAAGCCGGCTTTCTCTCCCGACGCTTCGTCGACCGCGACGACGTAGTCGCGCGAGCGGAACGCCGTCTCGTCGAGGCCCATCGCCTCGATGTGGTCGAGCAGCCAGACCTCTTCTCTGTTTTTCGCGCCCCGTACGTACATGGATACACGTAGGGTACCTGCGGTCAAAAGGATTTGTGGGCCTCGCGTGATCACTCGTCGACTGCGGGGCCAACTCGAGTCGACGTCCGGTCGAGGGCTCGAATCTCCGACGTCAGCCCACCCGTGGCGTCGAAATCGATCGGCTGGACACAACGTTTTCATCAGTGGCGTAGTATGACACACCCATGCGACACGCCACCGGGCCCCTGCTGACGGTCGACGTCGGCGAGCGGGTCGCGACCGAGACGCCGATCGACGAGATCCTCGAGACGTACGTCGGTGGGCGAGCGCTCGCGACGGCGCTGGCCCACGAGCGGATCCCGTTCGACGCCGACCCGTTCGGGCCCGAGAACCGTGCCTACCTCACGACGGGGCCGCTCCAGCAGTCGGCGATGTCGTTTACGGGGCGGCTGAACATGACCGGGCTCTCGCCGTTGACCGACGGCCTCGTCTCGACGAACGCCGGCGGCTATCTCTCCCGGAACTTTGTTTCGACCGGGATCAGTGCGCTCGAGCTCGTCGGCGAGAGCGACGATCTGTTGATAGTCCACGTCACCGACGAGGGGGTCGAGTTCGAGGCCGTGTCCGAACTCGAGGGGGCGACCGTTCCCGAGACCTCCGACTACCTCGCCGAACACCACGATCTCGGACCCGAACACTGCATCGCCATCGGCCCCGCTGGTGAGAACCGCGTCCGGTTCGCGTCAGTGATGACGTTCGACTCGCGGGCGTTCGGCCGCGGGGGGCTCGGCGCGGTGCTCGGCTCGAAGAACGTCAAGTGTGTCACCTTCGACGGCGAGGTCGAACCCGGCCTCGAGGTCGAGATTCCGGATCCACCCGAATCGGAGATCCACCGAGAGGCGGCCACGTCCGACGATCTGATGCGCCGACAGGGGACCACGGGCGGGACGGAGTTCATCAACGACAACTTCTCGCTGCCGACGCGGTACTTCCAGGCGTACGGCTTCGAGGACGTCGCCTCGATCGGGGGCGAGGCTGTCGAGGCGAAAAAGTACAAGAAAGGGGCCTGCTCGGCCTGTGCCTACGCGTGCAAGCTCCCGACGCGTGACGAGGAGACCGGCCTCGAGACCGAAGGGCCGGAGTTCGAGACGGTCTACTCGTTCGGGTCGCTGCAGGGCGTCGGTGATATCGTCGACGTGATGAAGGGCAACGAACTCTGTGACGTCCTCGGAATGGACACCATCTCCGCGGGCGTCACCGTCGCGGCCTACCTCGCGAGCGAGGACGCGTTCGGCGACGCCGAACTCGCCCAGGAGGTCACCGAGAAGATCGCCTACCGCGAGGGAATTGGCGACCTCCTCGCGGAGGGCGTCGACCGCGCTCACGAGGACCTCGAGGTCGAAAACTACACCGTCAAGGGGATGGAGTTCGCCGCCCACGACGGCCGCGTCATCCACGGCCAGGGCCTGTCCTACGCCGTTGCCAACCGCGGCGCCGACCACATGTACGCGACCATGCTCCGCCTCGAGTACCGTGGAGACCTCGATCCGGAGGGCACCCTCGGGAAGGCCGACACCCTCGTCGAACGCGAGAATCGCGCCGCGTTTCGCGACTCGGGAATCGTCTGTGCGTTCGGCGGCGACTACGTCACCGCAGACCGCCTCGAGACGCTGTTCGATGCCGACTACGACGAGTTGCTCGAGGTGGGAGCGAAGACGGTCACGCTCGAACGGCACTTCAACAACGAACGCGGCTTCGACCGCGAGGACGATGGCCTTCCGTACGACCTCCCCGACCTCGAGGCAGCCATCGGGGAGTACTACGACGCACGCGGGTGGACCGACGACGGGACGGTGCCCGGCGCCGCGCTCGAGGCGGCGGTCCCGGCGGACGACTGAGGGATCATCGATTCGGAACGCGAGACGGACGACGGAGCGTCACTCGCGGCCCGACCTGACGACCAGGTAGCCGGCCAGGACCAGTCCGACCGCCGGGAAGACGGCCAGGACGAGAAAGAGCAGCGCCGTCCCGCCGTAGGTGATCGCGACGCCGGCGATCGACGCACCGGCAGCCCCGATCCCGAAGACGCCGAGGTAGGTGTAGCCAAAGGAGAGGCCGTGGGAATCGGCCGCGGCGTACTTGCCGATCAGCGCCTGGTGGATCGGCGCCTCGAGGTAGATAACAAAGCCGAGCGCCGCACAGATCGCGAGCGTCGCGATCAGTCCCGCACTCGTGGCGAGTGGAAACAGCAGCGAGACGACGACGAGGGCGACGAAGGCGGCGACGATCGCCCGTTCGGGCGACCCCGCATCGCTCACCTTCCCGCCGACGTACTGGCCGACCGCGCCGATCAGCAACAGACCGGCGTAGGCGTACTGGCCCGGTTCGACCGTCTCGCCGGCGACCTCGACGGGGTCGAAGACCGACAGATCGGCGAGCACGTCCGGGAGAAACGTGAAGACGCCCCGGTAGTACGTCCCGGCGAGCATCGCGATGGCGAAGACGACGACGAAGCTGCCGACGAACAGCAGTCGGGTCCGCTCGAGCAACACGGCGGGTTCGAGCCCCGACGCGGTAGCTGGCTCCTCGTCGTCGACGCCGGCCGTCTCGTCGAACTCGAGGCCGTAGGCCGCGACGACGCCGACGATCGCCGGGAGGACGAACAATGCCGCGACGAGTCGCCACTCGAACAGGGTGAGCGCGATGGCGGCGACGAGCGGGCCGAGCGCCGTCCCGACGTTACCCGCGACGCCGTGGTAGGCCAGGACGGTCCCCTGTCGCTGCGAGCCGCGAGTGATCAACGAGAGCCCCGCGGGGTGATAGAGGCTCGCCGCGGCCCCCCAGAGGACGAGCGCGACGCCGAGCAGCCAGACGCTCGAGGCGAGACTGACGAGCAGAAAGCCACCGCCCATGCCGAGCATCGAGAGGACCACGAGCCGTTTCGAGCCGTATCGGTCGGCGAGCGCACCGCTCGGCAACGCGCCGACACCGATGAGCGCGTAGCCGACCGCGACGACCGTTCCCAAAAGCGCCGCCGAGACGTCGAAGACGTCGAGCCAGACCACCACGAACAGCGGGATCGTGAGTTCGTAGACGTGGAACGTCGCGTGCCCGAGCATCGTAAAGCGGGCGATCGAGCGATCGTTCCGGTCCATGGGCTCGAGTCTCAGGGTGTCGGGATAATGGTTGTGTCCACGCGCCACCGACGGTGGTGGCTCCAGTCGCCGATCATCCGCCGTACACCGACGGGACCAGTCGGACGACGGCACCGGCCTCGAGCGGCGTCCCCAGCCCCTCGAGGTGCGTGACGTGGCGGGTGTCGATCGTCACGACGGTATCGCCGGCCAGGTCGGTGCCGTCCGCGGCGAGGAGGTCGCCCTCGAGGGACGGATAGTCGGCCTCCAGGTTGGACAGCAACTCGCCGACCGTCGTCGCGTCCGTCTCGTACCGGACCGTCTTCCGCCCGACTGCCTCCCGAAACGGGCCGAAGAAGACGCACTCGAGTTGCACAGTACAGCGTTCGACGCGGTGGCGTTTGAAATCGACGGTTCGGTCCCGAACGTGGCTCCGATCGCCATCCAGTCGCAGCTATTACCACTGGCTGATACGAACGTTACAGCCCATATCGGCCCTTGCAACCACTCTCACCAGTGTGTAATCAGGGAGTGGATTTAACAGTGATAAATATATCTTTACGACTGATATGAACCACGGGGGACAGGCAGTAACGGCGGAGGTACGACGGCAACTCGACGGGGGCCAGCTGATCGACGACATCGGTATCGACGACGAGGAGATCCGGTGGCGGAAATCGTTCACGGGGTTCGAGGACTCCGACAGGCGACGACTCGAGGAGCTCGCCGACGTGGTCGATCCAGCGATCGACGACGCTGTCGACTCCTTTTACGACAACCTCGAATCGTACGACGAGACGGTGACGATCTTCGGCCGATCCTCGAAGAGCGTCGACGATCTCAAGCGAACGCAAGAGCAGTACCTCGAGGGACTGTTCAGCGGACAGTACGACCGCAGCTACTTCGCGAGTCGAGCCCGTATCGGGAAGATTCACGACCTGCTGGATCTGGGGCCGAAAGTCTATCTGGGCGCGTATGCCGTCTTCTACGAGGAACTGATCGACGCGCTCGTCGCGGATCTCAAACGGAGACTCGACGACCCCAACCGGGACGGAACCGAGGAGTCACGGGAGCAGCCGCCCCTCGAGCCGGAAGACGCACTCGAGGAACTCGCCACGAACCTGCTGTCGATGCTGAAGGTGATGAGCCTCGACCAACAGGTCGCGATGGAGACCTACATTCAGGCCTCCTACCAGCGACTCGAGACCCAGCTCGATCGCCAACGGGAGGTAACCGCCGAAGTCGGTCGAGCCGTCGGCGAAGCCCAGGAGTTCAGCAGCGAGATCGCCGAACGTTCCCGGACCGTCAGTCAGGACACTCGCGACCAGGTCGAGTCGATGCGCGACGTGACCGGGGAAGTCGCGGATCTCTCGGCGACGGTCGAAGAGATCGCCTCGAGCGCGGAGGAGGTCGCCGCGACCAGCGAGCGCGCGGAAACGCTCGCCGTCGATGGTCGGGCGGCGGCGACCGAGGCGATCGACCTGATGGAGTCGATCGACGACTCGACGGCGGACGTCGCCACCGACGTCGCCAGTCTCGAGGAGCGAATCGACGAGATCGACGAGATCGTCGACGTCATCGACGGTATCGCCAGGCAGACGAATCTGCTGGCGTTGAACGCCTCGATCGAGGCCGCCAACGCCGGGGAGGCCGGCGACGGGTTCGCCGTCGTCGCCGACGAGGTGAAGTCACTCGCCGAGGACGCTCAGCGAAACGCCGGCGAGATCGAACGCCTCGTCGAGGCGATCAAGGCCGACACGGCCGAGACGGTCGCGAGTCTCGAGGAGACGACCCAGCGCGTCGACGAAGGGATCGACCAGGTCTCCGAGGCGATGGAGACGCTCGAGGACATCGTCCGCGCGGTGGGGGAGGCCTCCGATGGCATCCAGGGCGTCTCCGAGGCGACCGACGACCAGGCCGCGAGCACGGAAGCGATCGCGAACATGGTCGACGAGCTCCTCGAGCAGACCGAACGGGTCGCCTCGGAAGTCGAGAGCGTCGCGAGCGCCAACGACGAACAGGCAGCGCGGGTCTCCGAGATCAGTTCGACCGTCACGCGCTTGCGCGAGGAGTGACGAGTACGAGTTCCGGGACGGCCGAATAGGTGGCCGCTCGAGGAGGCGAAGAGTAGCGGCCCCAGGTCAATTCCCCACGATCGGCTGGGCCGAACGCCCGTAGAGCTGTCCGACCGATCGACCTCGTCGTACAGGTGGAGACCGGCTCGAGCCAACGCCGGCGAACGTGAGCTGGAGACCAGCCCCCGGGCTACGGCGAGCCACCGCGACCGGATGAGCGTGCACGGGCGCTCGGTCGAGGGTGTCAGTCGCGGTACGCTGCGGGATCGATTCGGGCCGCTTCGGAGACGGGGTCGCTCGAGACCGCGACCGCGCCCCGCTCGTCCGCCCCGGACTCGCCCGCCAGGACGATCACGCCATCGACCAGCAGCGGGGCGATCACGCCCGCCGCGACGACCTCCGGAATCGCCAGCGAGTCGCGGACGACGACCCGGTCTCCCGCCTCGATGTCGTGGTCGTCGACCACGGCACGCGCGGTCTCCAGGACGTCGGCGTGAGTGAGCGTACGTTCGCCGTCGGTTAGCATCGACGTCGAGGCGTCGACGTCGAGCGGCGGAAACGACGGATTTTCGCTCCAGACGCCGGCGTCGAAGTGGTGGACGGTGGCCTGGCTGGGCTTTTTTCCGTAGCCGACGCGCTGACCACCGCGCGGGAACTCGTACGTGCCGGACTCGATGTCCTCGACGGGCGCGACGAGCGCCCGGAAGTCGTCGACTTCGGTCAGGTCGGTCGGTGGATCGAATCGGGTCGTCGCCTCGAGCATCGTCGCGCCGAAACAGGCGAGCAGCGCGAACGGCCCATCGCCGACGACGCCGACGGTAACCCCGTTTCGAACGCCCTGGTGGCGCAGGAAGTTGCCGGCCTGCCAGGACGTCTTGCACAACCAGTGGTGGTCGAACTCGCGTCCGGACGCGTCGATCAACGCGGTCCGGTCGGGGTCAAGCTCGCCGGTCAGGAGGTCGTCGACTGTCGTGGCGGTCATACCGGACACTCCGCAGCGCTGGGAAAAAAGGACCCCGATCGGATCGCGGCCGCAGCGTCTTCAACCGCCATACGACGGGGTTGGCGGCTCGACTGCGAATTCCTGCGGTCGGTAGGTCGGTACGGCGGCCCGTCTCAGTCGTCTGCGGTCGCCGGTTCGGCGTGGTCGACCTCCGT
>LKMK01000080.1 GCA_001563805.1 Natrialbaceae archaeon B1-Br10_E2g2 | reverse complement strand
GATCGATCGGGATCGATCCCGCGGGTCCACACCAGGGTCCTGAACGCGATCGAGGCGGGCGACCTGGTCGTCACCGGCGACAGCGGTATCCGGGTCGAACCGCCCGAGCGCCCGCGCAACGGGGGCGGCTCGTTCGGCTTCATGCAGGGCGGCGTCTCGAGCGAGCGTCCCTCCGCGTCGTTGATCGGGGAGATCGCCGACGAGATGCGCGAGGTCAACGCAAACGACGGAACCGTCCTCGCGGTCTGTGGGCCGGCCATCGTCCACTCCGGCGGTCGTAACGCCCTCGCGGAGCTCGTTCGTGCGGGCTTCGTCGACGCGCTGAGTGCGGGCAACGGCTTCGCGGTTCACGACTTAGAACGGGACCTCTATGGCACCTCGTTAGGTGTCGACACCGAGTCGCTCGAGCACCCACGGAAGGGCCACAAACACCACATCTACACGATCAGCGAGATCGTCCGCCTCGGCGGGATCGAGGCGGCCGTCGAGGCGGGTGTCGTCGACGAGGGCGTCATGTTCGAGTGCGTCGAAAACGACGTTCCCTACGTTCTCGCGGGCTCGATCCGCGACGACGGCCCGTTGCCCGATACGATCACCGACGCCATCGAGGCCCAGGCTGCCATCCGCGAACAGGCCCACGAGGCCGACCTCGTGCTCATGCTCTCGACGCTGTTGCACTCCGTCGCCGTCGGCAACTGTCTGCCGTCGACGACCAAGACCGTCTGCGTCGACATCAACCCCGCGACCGTCACCCAGTTGCTCGACCGCGGCAGCGCCCAGGCCATCGGCCTCGTTACGGATATCGGCACCTTCCTCCCGATGCTTCGCGACGAACTCCTCGAGTAGCCCGGTCGAACGGGACGTCCTCCCTACGTCGTCTACTCTGAACAACGACCGCGTCGCTTACTGAACCGAGTAGCCGCCGTCGACGACCAGCGACTCGCCGGTCACGAACGACGCGTCGTCCGAACAGAGCCAGACCACGGCCGAGGCGATCTCCTCGGGGTCCCCGAGGCGTCCGATCGGCGTCGCCGCGGCCGTCTGCTCCATCATCTCCGGATCCTCCTCTCTCGTTCGTGCGACCATCGGCGTCTCGATGACGCCCGGACACACCGCGTTGACGCGGATCCCGTCGGCGCTGAACTCGACCGCGGCGGTCTTCGTCAGGCCGAGGACGCCGTGTTTGCTCGCGACGTACGGACTGAGATTCGGGAAGCCGAGCAGCCCGGCGACCGACGCGGTGTTGACGATCGCGCCGCCGCCGTCCTCGAGCATCGCGGGCAGTTGCTCCCGAATCCCGAGGAAGACGCCCGTGAGGTTGATGTCGATGACCTGATCCCAGTTCGATCGCGACTGCTGGCTCGAGGACTCGTTTGCCCCCTCGATGCCGGCGTTGTTGAACGCGAAATCCAGCCCGCCGTAGGTGTCGACGGCCGTCTCGACCGTCGCTTTGACGTCGTCTTCGTCGGTCACGTCCGCCTCAAGGAACGTCGCCTCCCCGCCGTCGGCCTCGATCTGACTGACGGTCTCCTCGCCGCCGTCGACGTCGACGTCCGTGACGACGACCCGTGCGCCCTCGCTCGCGAACCGCGTCGCTGTCGCTCGTCCGATACCAGACCCGCCGCCGGTGACGATGGCTACGCCATCACTAATGCCGTTCATAGGTGCTCCCGAGCCCAGAGGACTCGTGTAGATAAAAGCCGTGTGGGGACAAGAGACATGACGTAGGCTCTCACGCCGGGACAAACACCCAAGCAGATAGTAGCGGCCACGTCGAATTGGCTGAGCTCGGAGTGGACATGGGGCCTCCTGATCGGTCGGTCCGGTCGAGGCGTCACCCCGTCCGGTTTCGTTATGTCGTTCAATGTCGTAGGTGTCCGCGATGGGTACCCGGAACGACCTCGCCGCGGCGACGCTCGAGACGCTTCCCGTCACGGTGGCCGTCATCGACGGGGACGGCGAGATCCTCCTGACGAACCGGACCTGGCGCGAGTTCGGATCGAACGGCCAGCCCGACGATCACGTCGGGGTCAACTACGTCGCGACGGCTGCGATGCACGAGGACGACGAGTACGCCCGGCAGGCGGTCGAGGGCCTCGAGTCCGTGCTGGCGGGCGAACAGGAGTCGTTCGTCATGGAGTATCCCTGCCACACGCCCACGCGTCGGCAGTGGTTTATGATGCGGGCGAGCCGGTTTACCGTCGACGACGACGTCCGCGTCTCGGTCGTCCACCTCGAGATCACCGAGCGAAAGCTGGCGGAACTGGCCGCCGAGGAGTCCGCCGAGCGCATGCGCGACGAACACCGGGCGCTCGAGCACGTCCTTGAGCGAATCGACGGCCTCGTCCGTGACGTCACCGACGCCGCCGTCGGCGCGGGAACGCGCGAGGAGATCGAACGTCGCGTCTGTACGCGCCTCGCGGAGACCGAGCCGTACGTCCTCGCCTGGGTCGGTCGGGTCGACGTGACGAACCAGCGCGTCTCGCCGCGCGAGTGGGTCAGCACCGACGACGTCCCCCTCGAGGACGGCGACCTCGTCCTCGGCAGCGACGAGAGCCACCCGGCCCTGCGAGCGCTCGAGACCGACGAACCGTATGTCGTCCAGGATCTCGCGTCGTTCGACGACGCCGACACCTGGTGGCCTGTCGGGGCCGGCTCCGAGTTCCGGTCGGTCGCCGCGTTGCCGCTCTCGTATGGCGACGTTACCTACGGCGTGCTCGTGTTGTTCGCGTCCGACGCGGACGCGTTCTCGGATCGCGAACTGCTGGTGCTCGAGTCGCTCGCCGGGACGATCGCGACCGGGATGAACGCGATCGAGAGCCGCCGGATGCTGACGACCGAGTCCGTCGTCGAACTCGAGCTGGCGATCGAGGACTCCTCGCTGTTCGTGACCGCCCTCGCCGAGGCGCTCGAGGCGGCGGTCGCCTATCGCGGCTTCGCCTACGACGGGGGGACGCCGCTCGCGTTCTTTTACGTCGATCGAACCGGACCGGTCGTCGACAGGGCAGTCGAACTCGAGGGCGTCGCCGACGCCTCGGCGCTTGCCGCCTACGAGAACGGCACGCTGCTCGAGCTCGAACTCGCCGACGGCATCGTGACGACGCTCGTCGAGCACGGGTCCGTGGTCCGGCGGTTCGACGTCACCGACGGCATCGCCGACCTCGCGCTCGAGCTGGCCAACGGCCAGTCTGCCCGGTCGGTGTACAACTTGCTCGAGAACCGCTACGACCGGGTCGAACTGATCAGCTACCGGGAGACCGAACAGCCGACGCGAACGCCACAGGATCTGGCGGCGACGCTCGAGCAGAAGCTCACGGATCGCCAGCAGATGGCCCTCCAGAAGGCGTACGTGGCCGACTACTTCGAGTGGCCCCGAGACGTCTCCGGCGAGGAGCTGGCCGAGTCGATGGACATCTCGCGGTCGACGTTCCACCAGCACCTGCGGTCGGCCCAGCGAAAGCTGCTCGAGGAGCTGTACGAGGGCGAGACGGCCATCGGTCGCCAGTCGGAGTGACCGTCCCGAACCGGGCCGCTCGAACGCACCCACTGCCGGTCCCTCGACGAGTGGACGGCGGCGTCGGGTTCGACGGTCACCCGGTGACATTCAGCCATCTGTTATAATCACCCTACTAGTGAGGGGCTGGTATTTTATAGGAATCTGTCGTAATACTAATACCCAGCCTCCTTCGGGCAGGATACAAGACCGAGAATGCAACAGGAACATATCGACGCCGGCAAGGAGATTCAGAAGCGGACTGGAAAGACGTTCTATCTCGCGACGCGGTTTCTCCCCAAACGCGTTCGCCACGCGACCCACGTCCTCTATGGCTTCTTCCGGATCGCAGACGAAGTCGTCGACGACGCCGCCGACGCCCCGCCAGCAACCCAGCGTGCCGACCTCGAGTCGCTTCGTGCCCAGGCCCTCGGTGAGGCCGACCCGGACGAACCCGTCCTCGAGGCCTTCCAGGAGCTTCGCGACCGCTACGACATTGACGACGCGGAGGTCGAGGCGTTCATCGACGCGATGGCGACCGACATCACGACCAGCCGGTACGACACCTACGCCGACCTCGAGTCGTACATGCGCGGTTCGGCGGCCGCCGTCGGCGTGATGATGACCGCGATCATGGAACCCGAGATGGAGGAGACGGCACTCCCCCACGCCGTGAAACTCGGCGAGGCGTTCCAGCTGACGAACTTCCTGCGGGACGTCCGCGAGGACATCGTCGACCGCGACCGGATCTACCTCCCCCAGGAGACCCTGCGGAGCCACGGCGTCTCGAACGACCAGATCGAGCGCCTCGAGTACTCGGAGTCCTTTGCCGCGGCGATGGCCGAGGAGTTAAAACGCGCCGAGGCGCTCTACCGCGAGGGCGTCGCCGGCATCCGATACCTCCCCGAGGACTGCCAGCTGCCGGTGTTGCTCGCCGCCGTACTGTACGCCGAACACCACGCGGTAATCCGGGCGAACGACTACGACGTCCTCTCACAGGAGCCGTCGCTGTCGACGACGCGCAAGCTCTGGTGTCTGGCGAAAACTCGCTGGCACTGGCACTGGAACCGCGACCCCGAGGCCGTCTTCCAGCGCGTCTCGGCGGTCCCGACGCTCGAGCCCGACACCCACGGTCCCGGCCACGGTGGCCACGTTCCGACGCGCTGAATCCGGCTCGTCGCCTCGGCTGCCCACCGGGAGACGGTGCCGACAGTCTCTTTATGCCAGTCCGACGTATCGGCCCCTATGAACGCTCACGTTCTCGTTCCGATCGACGACTCCGACTGTTCGACGCGAGCACTCGAGTTCGCCCTCGAGGAGTACGGCGACGCCCGGATAACCGCCGTCCACGTCATCGACCCGGGCGACGTCTACCGGGCCACCGGCATCGAGAGCGGCTCGATGGCCAACTACGAGCAGCTCCGGAAGAACCACGAAGAGCGTGCCGAGGGATTGCTCGAGTCCGCCCGCCGGACGGCCGACGACGCCGGCGTCGAGATCGAGACCGACCACGTCCTCGGCGGCGTCTCCCGGACGATCCTCGAGTACGTCGAGGACCACGACGTCGACCACGTCGTCGTCGGGAGCCACGGCCGCACCGGCGCCGGTCGGATCCTCATGGGTAGTGTCGCCGAGCGGATCGCCCGGCGCTCGCCCGTGCCGGTGACGATCGTCCGCTGACCGGTTCGTCGCTCGCTTTCCGTTCAGTTTCCGGGGCCGTCTCCACCGACCGCCGAGTGGCCAGGCAGCGCCGTCCGGACCATCTCGAGGTCGTACCGATCCGTGCTGAACAGGCCCGCACAGAAGAGGCCGGCGACGCCGGCGGCGAGCCAGTTGCCGTAGAGGAGGTTGATCGTCCCCCAGAGGAGCACGAAGCTCACCAGGTCGTCGAGGACGAACTCACAGTCGCGGACGCGCTCGAGCAGGTCGGCGCGGTCGAACGCGAGGTCGACGAGGACGACGGCGACGGTACCGGAGATGACCCAGCCGACGTAGTTCGAGACGGGCACGCCGTAGAACACGCCTGGGGGGTCGAACGCCCAGAAGCCGATGGCGACGGCCGCCGGATCGAGCACGACGTCGACGGCGACGACGGCGGCGATCGCGACGGGGATCCTGACGATCGCCCGTCGCGTCCACGAGCCGAACACCAGCAGCGTGAGCAGGTAGGCGTTCACCACCAGCGGGATGAAAAACAGCGGGAGCGCCAGGGGCACCTCGCCCAGTAACATCGGTCCGAGCGAGATCCCGTACTCGAAGGCGCCGTAGGGCCAGTCCGTCCGGACGCCGACGATCTCGATCGCGTAGGTGTAGACGGTCAGCGCGCCGAGACAGCCGAGTGCCCACCAGCCGATCTTCGGAAGCAGGCCGACGATCAGCGGCGAGCGCATCACGAACGTCCCGAAGAGGATCAACAGCGGGTTGTACGCCAGCGGCTCGGGGAGCAGTCCCTCGGCGCTCGCGACCAGCGTCACCGCACCGATGAACGGGAAGACGACGGCGATCGTAAACCGGTTCTCGCGGATGACCTCCTCGAGGCATCGCTGGGCGGTGGTTCGATCCCCGAATAGACCCTCGTTCGACGACTCGACGCGCGCGCCAACGTCTGCGTCCTCATCCATGGACGATCACCCAGAGGGCGCCCAGCGTCAAGACGGTCCCGACGGCGGTATTGATCGCCGGGAACCACCAGTAGGCCCGATCGACGCCGACGCTCGAGCCGGCGATGGCACCCACGAGCAGCGGGTAGACGGCCATCACCGCGCCCAGTCGGACGTCGATCGCGCCGAAGGCGAGTGCGGCCGCGAGCCAGCAACAGCCACAGTAGGCGTACGTCCGGCGTTCGCCCAGGGCGGTCGCCGTGGTCCGGATCCCCGCCCGTCGATCGGGCTCGAGGTCGGGGATCGCCGAGAAGGTGTGCATCCCCATCGCCCAGAGCCAGGCGCCGACGATGGCGAAAACGGGGGGCTGACTGCCCGCGACGGCGACGTACGCCGCCACGCCCGGGGCGACGTAGAGGCCGTTCGAGACCGAATCGAGCACGGGCGTGGTCTTGAACCGGACCGGCGGCGCGCTGTAGGCCGCGCCCAGGACGAGGAAGACGCCGACCCAGAGCAGCGCCCCCGCCGGCAGGAGGGGGACGAGCGCCAGCGCCAGCGCCGCACAGCCGGCGACGACGGCCGGAACCCAGCGCTGGCCGCCGTAGCGTGCCTCTTTCGTCTCCTTTTTGGGGTTCTCCACGTCGATCTCGCGGTCGAAGACGTCGTTGATTCCATACAGGAACACGTTCGCGGGGAGCAGAAAGTACGCGAACAGGGCGACGGCCGCCGGCACGAACAGCTCGCTCCGGGTCTCGGCGGCGTAGGCGACGCCCACGACGACCGGGCCCGCGAGGTAGAACCAGAAGCGCGGCCTCGAGAGCACCACCAGGTACCGGACGCGCTCGACGACACCGCCGTTCGTCGCTACCGTCATCCGTTGTCTTCGAGGACCTTCTCCGCGGTCAGCTGGCCACTGATGAGACACATCGGCATGCCGATCCCGGGCGTCGTGTCACCGCCGACGAAGTAAAGCCCGTCGACCTTCTTCGCGCGGTGTGGCGGCCGGAACAGCGCCGTCTGGCGCAGCGTGTGTGCCAGCCCGAGCGCGGTTCCCTGGTAGCTGTTGTACCGGCTGGCGAAGTCCTCGACGCAGAACCGTTCCTCGAGGACGATCCGCTCGCGGAGGTCCTCGCCGGTGTTCTCGGCCAGATCCTCGAGCACCAGGTCGCGGTAGGTCTCGCGGCGGTCGGGGGTGTCCTCGAGGCCGGGGGCGATCGGAACGAGGACGAACAGGCTGCTGTGGCCCTCGGGGGCGACGTCGTCGTCCGTCTCGGAGGAGACACAGACGTAGTAGGCCGGGTCGTCCGGCCACTGCGGGTCGTCGAAGATCTGTTCGAAGTGCTCGTCCCAGTCGGTCGGGAGCACGAGCGTGTGGTGGGCGAGTTCGGGCACGTCGCCCTCGACGCCGAGGTAGAGCAGGAACGCGGAGGGGGCGTACGTCCGTTTTTCCCAGTAATCGTCGTCGTGGCCGCGTCGTTCGGGGGTGAGCAGTTCCTGTTCGGTGTGGGCGTAGTCGGCGTTGCTGACGACCAGATCCGGGCGCAGGGGGCCGTCGGGCGTCTCGAGCAGAAACGCCCCCTCGCGGCCCTTGATCGCGGTGACGGGGCGGTCCGTCTCGTACTCGACGCCGAGTTCCGAGCCGAGGTCGGCGATACCGTCGACGACGCTGGCGATCCCGCCCTCGGGGTACCAGACGCCGAGGTTGAAGTCGACGTGGCTCATCAGGTTGTACAGCGCCGGCGTGTTTTTCGGCGAGCCGCCGAGGAAGACCAGCGTGTACTGCATGATCTGCTGGAGCTTCGGGTGCTCGAAGTAGTCCTCGACGTGGCCCTGCATCGATCCCAGCAACGAGAGCCCGCGGGCCTGCCGGGCGACGTCGAGGGTCATGTAGTCGCGCAGCCGCGAGCGATCCTCGTAGACGAAGTGTTCCATCCCCACTTCGTAGTTCTCGCGGGACTTCTCGAGGTAGCGCTCCAAGGTCTCGCCGGCGCCGTCCTCGTACTCCTCAAAGATCTCCTTGGTACGCTCGAGGTTGGGCGTGACGTTCACCTGGTCGCCGTCTTTGAAGAAGATCCGATAGTGAGGGTCGAGGTGGGTGAGTTCGTAGTAGTCGCTCGGCGTCCGGTCGAAGTGACCGAAAAACCGCTCGAAGACGTCGGGCATCAGGTACCACGACGGCCCCATGTCGAACCGGAAGCCGTCGCGTTCTAGGCGACTGGCCCGGCCGCCGAGCTGGTCGTTCTTCTCGACGACGCGAACGTCCGCCCCTGCGTCGGCGAGATAACAGGCCGTCGAGAGTCCACCGATTCCACCACCAATCACGACGACCGACTCGCCGGCCAGCGATTGCATATCCGAAATCTACAGCGGGACGGACATAAAGATAGCTCACACGTAGGTAGGGTGACTAGTCAACGATCGTGGTAGTCGGGTGGGATCGGCCGACGTAGAGGCCATGGCAGGTACTCCACGTCAGATCCATGTTGGGCGTCGGCCCTGCCGTCCCTCGCAATCCGTCGTTGCATGGGTCGCCTGACCCGCTGATGCATAGGCCGCGCGATCCGTCGTTGCATAGGTTGGGGATAGCTTCCTGTAACCGCTGGCTGTAGGGAGAGTATGGACAAACACACTGTCGTCGTCACCGGTGGCACTCGCGGGATCGGTCGCGCCGTCGCCGAGGCGTTCGGCGCCGAGGGATCGACGGTCGTCATCGGCGCTCGAGACGCCGACGCGATCGACGCCGTCGTCGCCGACCTCGAGGAGCGCGGCGCAACTGCGGCGGGCGTTCGCACCGACGTCCGGGACGAACTCGACGTCGAACGACTGCTCGAGGTGGCCTCGAAAACGGGCGATGCAAGCGGGGTCGACCTCGTCGTCGCGGCTGCGGGCGTCTATCACGGCCCGCCCGGTAAGACGGCCACCGACGACGAACCCTACGCTGCCTTCGACGACCACTGGCAAACGAACGTCCGCGGCGTCTTCGCGACGATCCGCGAGTCGCTGGCCCACCTGAACGACGGCGCCCGCGTGCTGGTCCCGAGCGGTTCGGTCGCCCGGGATACCAAACCCGGCTACGGCTCCTACGCCGTCTCGAAAGCCGGCGCCGAGGCCGTCGCCCGCGGGTTCGCCGCCGACACCGACTACGTCGTCGGCGTCGTCGATCCGGGGATCGTCGCGACCGACCTCACCGGCGGGCAGGGGCGGGACCCCGACTCGGTCGCCGACCTGTTCCGCTGGGCGGCCCTCGAGGCCGACCCCGACGACCTAGACGGCCAGGTGGTCGACCTCCGGACCTGGAAACGCGCCACCGCTTGACTGGACAGGATTTCCTCCGACCGACCGCTGGAACGGACGAGTACGGGCTCGAGTGATCCTCGAGAGCCGAAACCACCACGAAAGCCCCTGCCGCTCTCGACGGTTGCGACTCGCTGCGCGCCTCGCTCCGCTGCGGTGCTTGCGTCGTCTCACTCGTCGAGAGCGCCAGCCCCTTTCAGTCCCACCCGCGTCGGCTGGTTAGACTGGCCATCGCAGGGTGGGACCTTCGTGGTGTTTACACCGTTCAACCGACGGACGCCGACATCCGAGACGGCCACCTGTACGACGGGATCGATAGCCCCTCGAGAGCCGGCGACTGCCCCACTCCTGTCCGAGGTCGTTCCGTAAGCGCTCCATTATTATGGGCGGCCCGACGGTGCGGACTGGTACGCATGGCTTGCTCGAGCGTCGGTTGCAGATCGTGGGCCGTCGGCGTCACGCTTGTCGCCGCGGCGACGGCGTCGGCGGGCACGCTCTCCTGGGTCAGCTGGGGCGAGCGAGGGCTCGAACTCCACCCCGTCGTCTCCGCCCTGCTCGGCCTCGTGGTCCTCGGCATCGTTCTCTCGCTGGTGCGGTTTCTGCGCTCACAGCACGAGCCTGCCGCGGACGACGCGTCGCCGATCCTCGAGACGGCTGACGAGGGCGGCCACGTCGACGTTCGGCAGGTCGACGGCGACTGGACGTGGCGGGTTCGCCGGCTCGAGACGGTCGCCCGGAGCGTAGATCGACCGGACTCACAGGCGGAGGCGACGGATCGCATCGAGGCCCTCCGGGACGTCGTCGCCGACGCCGGCGTTCGCGAACTCTCGGAGCCGGCGGTTCGGCTCTCCGAGACCGGTGACGGCACCTGGCGGTGGACGCTGGCCCGGCCGGACGGGACGGTCCTCGCCGACGCGCCGCGACCGTTCGACGACCGCGAGGCGGCCGAGTCGGCGGTCGCGTTCCTGACGGCTCGCGGGCCGGACGCCGACGCTCTCGAGGTCGGAACGGGTGCGTTCACGATCGTTCGCCGCGAGGGCCGGTGGCACTGGCGGCTGCTCGACGCTGACCGGGCCCCGCTCGCCGAGAGCGCCGCGGGCTATCCGGATCCCGAACGGGCCGACGCGGCGATCGATCGCTTTCTCGAGGCGCTCGAGTCCGCACGCGTCCTGCACGTCGATCGCGTCGGCGTCGAACTCCACGCCGACGACGAGTGGGGGTGGCGACTCGTCGACGCGGACGACGAGGTCCTGGCCGACTCCGTCGCCGGGTTCGAGGGCCGACGCGGGGCCGAAGACGAGGCCGACGCGGTTCGCGAGGCGCTCGCGACGGCGGACGTGACGGTCGCCGGCGAGCCCACCTACGAACGGTTTTCGGTAGAACCGGGCGATGGCCGACGCTGGCGGCTGGTCGACGACGCCGGCCGTATCGTCGCCCGCTCGCCGGACGGCGCCTCGTGCGACGAACCGACACGAGGGATCGACTCCTTTGCCGACACCGTGGGCGAGGCGCCCGTCCTCGAGGTCGACGATGCGGCCTACGAGGTCTTCCCCGCGACGGACCTCGATAGCGTAAGTGGCTCCACTGCACCCACGGAGGCCGCCGCCGTTCGGACGGACGGCGAGGGAGCCGACGCATCATCGAACGGATCGCAAGATGGGGCACAGGAGGAGGGCGACTCGAGCGGGTCACGGGACGGAAGTGACTCGAGCGAGCCGACGGACGAGTCCCGCGAGTGGGGCTGGCGGCTCGTCACTGAGGATCGGACGGTCCTCGCTTCGGGGGCCGACCCCGTTTCGGATCCGGACGCGGCCACGGCGGCGATCGATCGCGTCCGTGAGCGGGCTGCAGCGGCCGAGGTCGTCGCGCTCGAGGAGGCCGCGTTCCGGCTGTACCGGACCGAGTCCGGCGAGTGGCGCTGGCGGTTGCTCGACGAGAACGGCAGCCTGCTGGCCGACAGCGACGCGGCACACGACTCCCGGGGCGAGGCCGCCGAAGCCATGTTGACGCTGACCGACAGGGCGACCGGCGCGGACGTGGTCGAGGTCGACGCCCCCGCGTTCGAACTGTACGCTGACGAGACGGCGGACGAGCCGAGCTGGCGCTGGCGGCTCGTCGACGACGCGGGGAAACACCTCGCGCTGGGCTCGAGGGCGTATCCGACGACGGCGGACGCCCGGGAGGCCGTCGAACGGCTGTGCGAGCACCTCGAGGCGCCCGTCCACCGCGTCGAGCGCCCGTTCGTCCAGCCCTACGTGACCGACGCGTGGCACTGGCAGTACGTCTTCCCCGACGGCGCGGTCGTCGCGGTCGACGGGGACGGCTACGCGACCCGGGACGAACTGCTCGACCAGCTCGAGGATGTCCGCGCGGTCGCCGATACGGCGCCGGTGGCCGACGTGGGTGAGTACTTCCTCCAGCTGTACGACCGCGGCGGGTGGCGCGTTCGCGTGCTCGACCGCGACCGCGAGCCGGTGGCCGACTCGAGCGTCTCGTTCCCCGACCGGGCGTCCGCTCGGGACGTCGTCGATACCGTCCGGGAGCACGCGGCGGACGCGCCCGTGTTCTCCGTCGACGGGACGGCCCTCCGGCTCGAGTGCGACGACGGCGACTGGCGCTGGACGCTGGTCACCGCTGACCGCGAGCCGATCGCCGGCGCTGCTGTGACGGTCGAACGCGAGTCGGCGGTCCGAGAAGTCCTCGACGAGGTGCGACGGCTCGCGCCGCTGGCCGATCGGATCGACCGTGCGGGAGCGTCGTTCACCCTGGAGGAGACCGACGACGGAGGGTGGCGCTGGCGGCTGCTCGCCGCCGACGGTCGGGTCGTCGCGACCCCGGCCGACGAAGTTGCGTCACCCGACGAGGCTCGG
>LKMK01000079.1 GCA_001563805.1 Natrialbaceae archaeon B1-Br10_E2g2 | reverse complement strand
CTGGCCGCTTCTTTTGCACTTTCGAACTCGACGTCACCGACGAGTTCGTATCCCTTCTCGGTGTCTGCCTCGACGCGGTTGACGCCGACGTCGATCACGACGGCGCCGTCGCCGATCATCGAGCCGTCGACGAGTTCGGGGACGCCGGCGGCGGCGACCACGATGTCGGCACTGCGGGTCTTCTCGGCCAGATCGTCGGTCCGGGAGTGACAGACCGTTACCGTGGCGTTCCCGTCGTCGGCCTTCTGAATCAGGAGGTTCGCCAGCGGCTTGCCGACGATGTCGGATCGGCCGACGATTGTCACGTCTGCCCCCGCCGTCTCGACGTCGGCGGCCTCGAGCAGCTTCTGGACGCCGTGGGGCGTGCAGGGCCGAAAGCGGGCGTCGCCGGCGACGAGTCGGCCGACGTTTTCGGGGTGGAAGCCGTCGACGTCTTTCGCGGGGTCGACGCGGTCGATCACGTCTCGGTAGTCGACGTGGTCCGGGACGGGCGACTGGACGATGTAGCCGTGGACGTCGTCGTCGGCGTTCAGGTCCGCGATGGCATCGTAGAGCTCCTCGGCGGGTGCGTCGCCGTCGATTTCGACGTGGCTCCCGTCGATGCCGACCTCCTCGCAGTCGCGCTGTTTCATATTCACGTACGTCTGACTCGCGGGGTCCTCGCCCATCAGCACCGTCGCCAGGCCGGGGCGTGCGCCCGCGTCGGCGAGCGTCTCGATCGCGTCCTGTAACTCCTCACGAAGCTGGCTCGCGACGGCGTTGCCGTCGATAATCTCGGTCATCAGTCGATGGTGGTGACCGCGACGCTATTCAACGCTCGGGTTTGTGCCCAAAACGCGACTACCAACGGCCATAGATGCTCACGTTCGTGGATAGGTGGTGGAGACCCAGCCCATCGTCGCCTCCCACGGTGTCTGCGTCGTCTGGGCGGACTGAGTGTCTGTGAGGCTCGTAAGTCACGGTGTCTGTAGCGTTTCGCCGGCCACCGCCAGCCACGGTGTCTGTGACCTCTCGCCTACCATCGTTCCCTGCTCCTGTAATCACGACGTCATGTTACGGGTGTATTCAAGGCCCACTGTGTGTCATTAACAGTCGTGACAGTTGATGTCAGATGACGAGTTCAAATTAATTCACGAGCGAATCGGGCCCGTTGCGGCCGTCGCGTTGCTCATCGGGACCGCCGTGGGGATGAGTATCTTCATCGTCCCGACGCAGATGGCAGCGGTCGCCGGACCGAGCATCGTACTCGCGATCCTGTTATCGATCGTGCCGATGGTGCTTGGCATCCTGTTATTGCTCCAGCTCGGCGGGGCGATCCCCGTCGCTGGCGGGGTGTACGTCTACGCGTCCCGACTCGTCGGACCGTACTGGGGATTCCTCGGCGTCGTCGTTCCCGTCGTCTCGGTGTGGGCCTACCTGCTGTTTGCAGCGTTCGGCTTCGCACAGTACGTCCCGGTGTTCGTCGACCTTCCGACGCTCGCGTCGGTCTACCTCCTGCTCGGTCTCTTCCTGGCGTTCAACTACGTGGGCGTCCGGGTCGCCGCGAACGTCCAGATCGTGCTCGTCTGTCTGTTGTTGGCCTCGATGGTAACGTTCATCGTCGGCGGGTTCACCTCCCTCGAGCCCTCGAACTACACGCCGATGTTTCCCGACGGCGACGGCGAACCGTTCGCCGACGGCCTCGCACCGTTTTTCCTCGCGGCCGTCACCCTCTACATCCCGTTTCAGGGCTTCGCCATGATCATCGAAATCGGCGAGGAACTCGAGAATCCGGCGAAGAACATCCCCCGCGTTCTCGCGGTGGGTATGTCGCTCGTGGCCGTTCTGACGATCGGGGTCGTCCTCGCGCTGATCGGGGCCGTCCCGTGGGAGCGCATCGTCGAAGATGGCGAGGCGATCGAGGGCGGGCTCGCCGCGGCCGGTGAGGGACTCATGCCCGGGTGGGCGATCGCGTTCGTCGCCCTCGGGGCGCTCGTCGCCGCCGCGACGACGGCGAACACGTTGTTCACGTCCTACTCGCGGACGATCATGCGCGCGGCACGCGACGACATCGTTCCGGGGTACTTCTCGGCGATTCACGACCGGTTCCACACACCCCACCGCGCGCTCGCGTTGCTCGGCGTTCCGCCCCTGCTCGTCGCTCCGCTGATCGGCCCGTTCGGAGGCCTCCTCACCGTCGACGTGCTCGACTGGCTCGTGACGGTGACGGTCACCGGAATCTTCATCACCTTCATCTTCAGCGGTGTCGCGCTGTGGAACCTGCCGACGGTGTTCCCCCAGCGCTACGAGTACTCGTTTTACAAACTCCCGCGATGGCTCCTGAAAGTCGTCGCCGTCGGCAACGTCGTCGTCTCCGCGGTGTTCGTCGTCCTCGTCGCCGCCAGCGCCCCATCTGCCCTCGCGTTCCAGTTCGGCTGTATCGGGCTGGCTTCCCTGTTCTACGTCTATCGCATCCGCGCGTACGAACGGGCCGGTGAGGACCTCCGCGAGAAGATGTCGCTGTTGCACAAACACGAGGCGATCGGTGACGCGGGCGGTGACGATGGCTAATACTGGCAACTATAGTAGCCACTGCAAGTCATTGCACACCTGATCGCCAGACGGTTCGGCGATCAATGTGTAAATCGTTGCAGTTGTTACTATAGAACAGGTCGTCGGTGTCGTCCTTCCGTGGCAGCGACCCCTGGTAAGAGACCCCGACTATCGGCATAAGATTCCGATTATTGGTACGTAATTCCGGCCATTGGTTCGGAAACGCCGTCCGTTCCGATCGGATCGGGCCGACTCAGCCCACCAGCACCACTGCCTGTCTATCATCGCGTCAGCCGAGCTCCGAGCGAACCGTCTCCGAGAGCATCGCCGTCCTGACGTCGTGTTCGTAGCCATCGCGGATGCCGTTCGTCACGAAGGCGAACGCGAGACCTGCATCGGGATCGGCCCAGCTCTGGCTACTACCGAGGCCGCCGTGGCCGAACGTTTCGGGCGGCGTCACCACGCCACGGCGGTCGGGAAGCGCACCGCCGCGCTGGAAGCCGAGGCTGTACCGATCGGCCGTGCCGACGCCGTCTTCGGGTGGGTCGTCGACGTGAAGGGCGATCGTCTCCTCGACGGTCTCCTCACCCAGCAGACGCGTCCCATCGATCTCGCCGCCGTTTCGATAACAGGCGTACAACCGGGCGAGCTCTCGAGCCGGACCGATCCCCGTCCAGGCGGGATTGATCCCCGCCTGTACCTCCTCGCGGTTGTAGGTCTCCGCGGCCTCCTCGGTCGTGTAGCCAGCCATCAGTCCCGGCTCGCCGACGCGGTCGTACGGCTCGAAGCCGGCGAGCGTCGCGACGTCGATATCCGCGTCTTCGGGGCGCCCGATGTGAGTCCTGTCCATTCCCAGCGGCTCGAACACGTTCTCACGGGCGAACTCGTCGATCCGCTCTCCTGAGACCTGGCGGACGAGTTCGCCGACGATCCAGCCGAAGCTGTAGAACTGATAGGCCGTCTCCTCGCCCGGGGAGAACCGTAACTCGGCCGCTTCGACGCCTGCAGCCAGCGCGTCGGGGTCGGTCCAGTCGTCGTACGCCTGATCGACCGGCGTCTCCGGGAGCCCGGACTGGTGGGCGAGGACGTGACGAACCGTGACTTCCGCCTTCTCCGAACCCTCGTCGGCGAACTCGGGCCAGTGGTCGACGATGGGGTCGTCGAACTCGAGTTCGCCCTCGTCGGCGAGGACGTGCACGCAGGCGGCCGCCAGCGGTTTGGTGTTCGAAAAGAGGAGGAATCGGGCGTCAGAATCGGTCTCGACACCGTCCGGGTCGGTCTCGTCCGTCGGTAGCTCGCCGCCGTCGTCGGCGGCGGTGATCCCGCCCGCGAGGTCGACGACGAGTTCGTCGCCCTGGTAGACCGCCAGCTGTGCGCCGTGGTGGAGTCCCTGCTCGAGCTGGGACTCGAAGAGTCGTTCGATCCGCTCGCGGCCGCGGACGACGCTCTCACCGTCGGCCGTCTCGTCCGCGGTCTGTGCGCTCGCGTTCGCCGCAACCGGCCGTCCGGCGACGGCGAGGAGTGCGCCGGCTCCGAAGCTCGAGAGGACTGCGCGTCGACGAACGGCCGCGTAATCGGGTCCCATACTCTGGGGACGCGTCGAACGATGGCAAACCTGCTGCGTGGCAATTCCGGTACACGGTCGGGCTTTTGCACCCTCCCGGCCTCGCGCCTGGGGCCTACCTGCAACTCCCGGAGTCGCAGTCGGTGAAAGAAGGATTGAGAATCGACTCGGTCGCGTCGGCTGGCCGTGTGCTTACTCGTAGAGGGGGTTCGCCTCACACAGGGCCGCGACGTCCTCGCGGACCTCCTCGATGACGGCCTCGTCGTCGGGGGCGTCGACCACGCGGGTGATCAGGTCGGCGACCGTTCGACAGTCGTCCTCGTCGAAGCCGCGGGTGGTCAGCCCGGGCGTCCCGGCGCGGATCCCGGACGGGTCGAACGCCGAGCGCGTCTCGCCGGGCACCGTGTTGCCGTTGAGAACGATGCCGGCCTCCTCGAGGGCGACTTCGGCGTCGCCGCCGGTCGTCTCGGGGTGGCTCTCGCGCAGGTCGACGAGCACGAGATGGTTGTCCGTGCCGCCGGAGACCAGCGAGAAGCCGTTCTCGACGAGTCGCTCACCGAGTGCCTTCGCGTTCGCGACGGTCTGTTCGGCGTACGCCTCGAATTCGGGCTCGAGGGCTTCCTTGAAGCCGACGGCCTTGCCGGCGACGTTGTGCATGAGCGGACCGCCCTGTCCGCCGGGGAAGACGGCGGCGTCGATGTCGTCGGCGTACTCTTCGTCGCACATGACGATCCCGCCACGGCCGGCGCGGATGGTCTTGTGTGTCGAGCCGGTGACGAAGTCGGCGACGCCGACCGGCGAGGAGTGGACGCCCGCGGCGACCAGTCCCGTGATGTGAGCGATGTCCGCGAGGTGGAGCGCGTCGACGTCGTCGGCGACGTCCTGAATGCGCTCCCAGTCGACGTCGCGCGGGTACGCGGAGTACCCCGAGACGATGATGTCGGGATCGAACTCCGCGGCGAGGTCGGCGAGCCCATCGTAGTCGAGGTAGCCGGTCTCGGCGTCGACCTCGTACTGTTCGACGTCGTAGAGCTGGCCGACGAAGTTCGCCGGGTGGCCGTGGCTGAGGTGGCCGCCGTGGGTCAGATCCAGCGAGAGGATCTTGTCGCCGGGCTCTAACATCGCGAAGTAGACGGCCTGGTTGGCCTGGGTGCCCGAGTGTGGCTGGACGTTGACGTGCTCGGCGCCGAACAGTTCCGTGGCGCGGTCGGTCGCCAGCTGTTCGACCTCATCGGCGTACTCACAGCCGCCGTAGTAACGCGATCCGGGATAGCCCTCGGCGTACTTGTTCGTCAGGACGCTTCCCTGCGCGTCGAGGACGGCGCGGCTGACGTGGTTCTCGCTCGCGATCATCTGCAGCGACTCTCGCTGGCGGGTTACCTCTGCTTCGAGTGCGTCGGCAACGACGGGGTCGACCTCCCGAACGTGGTCGTGCTCCATGTGCGTTGTGGCGGCTGGCGGCTGTATAAGTGTACCTTTCCCGTTCAGAAGCGCCGCTACGGTTCGACGACCAGACGCCACAACCCATTACCGATCGATACTACTAACTCCCCCGGCATCCATTCGCCCACCCGAATGATCGAGTGGGAGGTGACTCCGCGTGGAGTTCGAGTGACGGACGCGGACAATGCCGAAGTGGTGGTTCGCGGCGACGACATCGCGGTCGACGGTCCGGGGAGCGACGTCCCTCGGCCGGTCGACGAAACGATTTGCGTCACCGCACGATCGCTCGAGTTTCCACACGCCGTCGTCTACGCGTTCGCACTCGAGGGAGACGAGCGGTACGAACTGGATCCAGGGGGTGAGCCGCTCTCGCTGTCGGCTCGCGAGTACCTCGTCGACGTCGATACGGAGATCAAAAGCTACGTTCGGTTCTCGAGCGCGGCGACGATCGAACGAACCGCCGACTTCGAATCCATCGTCGTCTCGTTTCCGGAACCGACGAACGTCGTCCTCGGATTCCGGAGTCGACACGAACTGCCCGCCGAGACCATCACCGTCCCGGACTCACCGAGTGCGCTCGCTCGAGCGCTTTCGTATCTGGCCTCCTCACACAAGACCACGAGTCCCGATCGAACCTATCCGACGCTTCGGGGGCATCCACCCCTGGTAGAGCCGGGGGACCGCCTCGACGTCCCGGAGAGCCTCCGAGCGTCGAGTCCGGAGTCGGGCATCGAACTCCTCGTGTCGCCGGAGTACGAGTCGCTGTACGTCGTCGCGCCGCTCGCGTACTATCTGCAGGCGACGGTCCGGCCGATCGACGCGAGCACAGCCACCACGTTCCGCCCCCGCCTTCGGATTCCGGCGTTCGGCGTCGACGAACCGCTCTCGAGGATGCCCGACCTCGAGGAAACCGTCACCAGACTGCTCAGGAAGACGTTCTTTCTCGACTGTCTCGTCCGCAACGCCGGACCGTACGGGACGACCCTCGCTGCGTCGTCGCTGCTCGAGGAACTCGACCTCGACGCCGAACGGCTCTACGAGGCCTCCCCACAACGGCGACTGGCGCGGTACCTCGACGTGCCGTTTTCTGCGATCGCCGGACAGCTACCGGACTGGCACCTGTCGACGTACGTCGCTCCAACCTACGATCGGCTGGAGGCCCTGCCGTTCCTGCTCGACCGATTGAGCCTGATCTACACGCCGCGGACCTCCGAGCTAGCGGGACGAGAACTCGTCGAGCGGTCACTCGACGAGTTCTACCGGGACCGAGGAGTGACGGTGACTCCACCGCGAGGCGGGAGTCGTCCCTGTAGCGGGCCACCGCACAAGTACCGGGCGAGCACCGGGGAGGTCGCCTCCGTTGACGTCGTCAAACCCCATCTCCGAGACGGCCGCGCACACGGCTGGCTCGCCGACGGGGTTCCGATCGACGTCTTCAAATCCTCAGCCGCCGCCTACGAGAACCGACTCGCCTACCTCGAGCGCACCAGTGACGCGACGTCGATTCGCGTCGTTCTGAACGATCCCGAGATGGCTGGCGAACGCGCCACCGTCGCCAAAATCTATCGCCAGCGAGCCGACGAGCTCCCGATCGACGTCACCGTCGAAGAGTCGCTCCGGACGGCCGAACTCGCGCGAATCTTCGAATCAGACCACGACTTCGTCCACTACATCGGTCACTGCGAAACCGACGGGCTCCGGTGTTCGGACGGCTACCTCTCGACCTCGAGCCTCGAGCGCTGTCGCGTCCAGACGTTCTTTCTCAACGGGTGTGGCTCGTTCTACGAAGGGGCGTCGCTGGTCGAGAAGGGCAGCGTCGCCGGCGCGGTCACGGTCACCAAAGTCCTGAACGACCACGCGGTCCGGGTCGGCTCGACGTTCGCGAAACTCCTCGTCCACGGCTTTAGCATCGAGCGGGCGATGCGACTCGCGAGACGTCGCATCATGATGGGGAAAGACTACGCGGTCGTCGGTGACGGAACCCACTCGCTTACCCAGGGCGAACACCGGGTGCCGACGACCCTGACCATCGAGGCGCTCGAGACTGACGACGCTGGCGACGATCTGTTCCGGGTGACGTTCGACTGTTACTCCGTCCGTATCACCGGTTCCTACTACGTTCCACACACCGAGGACAACGACCACGCGTATCTCTGTGGACAGAAATCGCAGTTCGAACTCTCGCGAACGGAACTCGGCTCGTTGCTCAGAGAAACCGAAGCGTCGGTGATCTACAACGGCGACCTCTACTGGTCCGAAGAGCTCGGGGACGCGTTCGACCCCTAGGGGCCGCCGTACGTACTCACTCGTTGTGCGTGCACTGACCGTCGCTCCCTCGGTCGTGACTCACTCGACCGAGGCCCTGATAGTATGTGTGCGATCCGCCCCCGCAATTGCCGTGAGTGGCAGTACCCCATAGGTGAGTGTGGCAACAGATCGGCCATAAAATTTTTGTCATTAAATATCTGCCGGGTCGAAACTGGACGTCCTGAACGGGCCCGACCCCGATGACCTCCCGACCCACCATCCGACTTCCTACCGACGGTCGCCACCAACCACCGGTGTCTCCTGACCTACGGCGGGGGCACGGTTCGAAGCGGAATCGGGCGAGAGCCGTGGACAGTCCAAGGAGTGTGCAACCAGTTTCGATCGTCACGATACGTGCGAGGGGCCGGCGGCCACTGTGCGATGCAACCGCCGACACAGTCGGTAGACCAATACAATTCGAGACAAAAATCACCGGTAAACCCGCGAGATGAGAAGTTATGCCGTGCAGACGGCCACCAAAATTAAGTACTCCACTCCCGTTTAGTTCTCCATACACATGGCCTCGAATTTACTCAATCACCAGATTGATGATATTCTCGAGACAGTTCTCGAGGAGGCGACCGGCGACGTCTACATGGTCAATCCATCGTGGGACGCCATCGAGAAGTTCGTCGCCGTCGCCACCGACTTCGACGGCTCGTTGCCGTCGGTCCACATGCTCGCCGACGAGCGCACGCTCAAGGACGTGATGGACGACTTCATCGTCGCCTCGAACGCCGCCGACCTCATCAGCGAGGGCGCCCTCGCGCTTCGAACGCTCGAGGAGACCCCCGAGAACTCGCTGCTGGTCACCGACGACCGCGTCGTCGCCGTGGTCCACGCCGGCGACCGGGTCGGCGGCCTCGTCACCGACGAGGCGAGTTTCGTCGCCGACACCCACGACACCTACGCCGACCGCTGGGCCGACGCCTCGGCGTTCAACCTCCGGACGCCGCCGATTACCGCCGTCCGCGACACGCTGGCCGAGGAGATCAGTCCCGACGCCGAGGACGACTTCACCGCCATCCTGAACTCGCTCGAGACCGCCCGCGGCGACGGCGACGGACTCGACGAGGTCACCATCTCGCTGCTGGTCGCCGCGAAGAACGAGGCGCTGCTGTACGACATCAGCAAGTGGGGCGAGGACGTCGGCATCGCCTCGAAGGCCACGTTCAGCCGAACGAAGACCAAACTCGAGGACATGGGTCTGATCGATACCGAGAAAGTGCCGATCGACGTCGGCCGCCCGCGACTGCGCCTGAAGATCGGCGACGACCGACTCCGCGAGGCCGACAACGGCCAGCTCGCGACGGTGGCCCAGAGTATACTCAACTAACGAACTTTTGCTCTGCGGTCTATCGCGGCCGCACTGGTGCGGCCGCGATGTCCCTCGGCAAAACTTCGATGAAAAGCACTCCTCCCTCCGTTTCAGGCGCTCAGTGAGCGCCTTCCACGTCGGTCGTCGGCCCGCTCGCTCCCTGCGGTCGCTCGCGGTGAGTGACGGTGGGATGCCTGCCCTCCCCCGGGTCGCACGCTCGCCTCGAGCCAGCGAGCGTGCTCCCGGCCAGGGGGTTTCGGTCGATCGCGTGGCGCAAACGCCAAGGTCCCGCCACGAGAGGCTCGAGTATGTACGAGGCCGTCCACGCCTATCCCGACGGAGAGAGCACGGTCGCCAGGCTCGCGAAGACGGCGGCCGACTACGGTTTCGAGGGCGTGGTCGTTCGCAACGGCGCGAGCGCTCGAGCCGACTTCGACGCCGACGAGATCCAGGAGGCCTACGGGGTCGACGTCGTCTCCGGTGTCGAGGTGCAAACGGACGACCCTCAGGAGGCCGGTGGCGCAGTGGGCAACTACCGGACCGACGAGACGGTCGTCGTCGTCGCCGGCGGGACGAACCGGATGAATCGCTTCGCCGTCGAGAACGAGAAGGTCGACGTGCTCGCCCATCCGATGGCAGGGCGTGGAGACGTGAACCACGTGATGGTGAAAGGCGCTGTGGAGCACGGGGTCCGCCTCGAGTTCGATCTCGCGAGCGTCCTGCGAGTCCACGGCGGCCGACGGGTCCGAGCCGTCCAGTCGCTTCGAAAGCTCTGGGAACTGGTCGACTACTACGACGCGCCGTACGTCGTGAGCGCGACGCCGTCGTCACACCTCGAGCTTCGAGCCCCGCGCGAACTGCAGGCCGTCGGCGAGCAGATCGGCCTCTCCGAGTCGGCCGTCGCCGAGGGGCTGGCCGAGTGGGGGCGGCTCGCGGAACGCAACCGGCGTATCCACTCCGAGTCGTTCATTGAGCCTGGGGTCGAACGGGGGAGATATGAAGAAGAGCCGTGAGGACCACGCCGCTCGGTTCGACGAAAAGGCGGGCGAGTACGACGAGTCGAAATCCGAGGAGTACCGCGCCTGTGCGAACCTGGTGATCGACCACGCCGCGCCCGCGGCTGACGAGGTCGTCCTCGATCTGGGCACCGGCACCGGCGCCATCGCGCTCGCGCTCGCCCCAGACGCAGACCGGGTCGTCGGCCGCGACATCAGCGAGGGTATGATGGAACGCGCCGCGGAGAAGGCCGACGAACGAGGGCTCGAGAACGTGGAGTTCGACTACAGGACGTTCCGCGAACCCGACTACGACGGGCCGGTCGACATCGTGGTCTCGAACTTCGCGATGCATCACCTCTCGGACGAGGAGAAACGCGACGCGATCGACGTCGTCGCGGCTCTCGAGCCCCGGACGTTCGTCCTCGGCGACGTGATGTTCTTCGGCGAGCCGGACCCGTCTGAGCCGTTTTACTCGCCGGCGGTAGACGACCCCGCGACGGTCGGCCTGCTCGCCGACGCCTTCACCGACGCCGGCTTCTCGCTGACGGCCGTCGAGCGCGTCCACGACCAAGTCGGCGTCCTGGTCGCCGAACGGACCCCAACGGGGTCGGGAGAGCCGGTGGAGGCGGACCAGGACGAATGAAACACCTTCCCAAACACCTCCAGCCGCGGTGGCGCTACCTCGCGGTCGGCCTCGAGGCGTGGCCGGACGCCGAGATCGATCGACGGGCGTTCCAGCGGGAGGTCTGGTACGCCGGCCAGAACCTGCTGGGCGATCCGGGAAGTGCGGCAGCCGACCTCTCCGTCGTCAGCTTCGCGTTCGCCGACGGCGAGGGTGACGCGCTGGTCAGGGTCCGTCGGGGCGAGACGGAGCCGGCTCGAGCGGCGATCGCCTGTATCGACGAGATCGACGGGGCTACGGTCGGCGTCCGGATTCGCGGTATCAGTGGCACGATCCGTGCCGCTGAAGAAAACTATTTAGGACGCCGTGGGCAAGTCACGGAAGAGAGAAACGTCGTGTTCGGGAACGAAGAGCGAGTCGCCGTCGTGTGCGATGGATCTGCAGACGTACGACTCGATGAGGCGTTCGCGGGCGCGACAGACCTCGATTGCGATTTAGCGTGATACTATGCAGGGACAAGCCCAACAGCAGGCGTACGACCGAGGCATCACGATCTTCTCACCGGACGGCCGACTCTACCAGGTCGAGTACGCTCGCGAGGCGGTCAAACGCGGGACGGCGAGCATCGGCGTCCGAACCAACGACGGCGTCGTCCTCGCGGTCGACAAGCGAGTCCCGTCGCCGTTGCTCGAGGACTCGAGCGTCGAGAAGATTCACAAAGCAGACGACCACATCGGCGTCGCCAGCGCCGGC
Source organism: Natrialbaceae archaeon B1-Br10_E2g2 (assembly GCA_001563805.1). Lineage (GTDB taxonomy): Archaea > Halobacteriota > Halobacteria > Halobacteriales > Natrialbaceae > Natrarchaeobaculum. The sequence continues at coordinate 796 of LKMK01000079.1, read as the reverse complement.
CACGTCGCCGACGCCCGACAGCTGATCGACTTCGCGCGCCGGCAGACGCAGGTCAACCAGCTCCGGTACGGGGAGCCGATCGGCGTCGAGACGCTGACCAAACACGTCACCGACCACATCCAGCAGTACACCCAGGTCGGCGGTGCCCGTCCGTTCGGCGTCGCGCTGATCGTCGGCGGCATCGAGAACGGCGAACCCCGCCTGTTCGAGACCGACCCGTCGGGGACGCCCTACGAGTGGAAGGCGCTGGCCGTCGGCGCCGACCGAAGCGAACTCCAGGAGTTCCTCGAGGAGAACTACGACGAGGAGGCCGACCTCGACGGCGGCATCTCGCTCGCACTCGACGCGCTCGCGTCGGTCAACGACGGCTCCTTGCTCCCCAGCGAGGTGGGTCTGGCAACCGTCGACGTCGAGACCGAGTCCTTCGAGCAGTTCGACCAGGACCGCATCGGCGAGCACTTAGAAGAGAACGACCTGCTCGAGACGGAGACGGAGTCGGACGAGGAGTAACCTCCTCGAGTCGTCTCGGCAGGGAACTGGCGGTTTGGCCGATCTCAGCCGTCGATTCTTCGCGAGGCGCGATCGGCTACAGTAACAACCGCGACGGCTCACACACTGGTCGCCGATTCGTCCACCGATCGGGTGTGCACTGACGTGCAGTGGCTACTGTAGTATCAGGAAAAGCTCTTTTACCCGGCAGCGGTACTCCCCGGTATGATATCACTCGACGAAGCAGTGACGGCGCGACTCGAGTCCCACGGGGCGCGCTTCGAGGTCCTGGTCGATCCGGACGCGG
>LKMK01000078.1 GCA_001563805.1 Natrialbaceae archaeon B1-Br10_E2g2 | reverse complement strand
GCCGACAGCGTACCCGGCGGGGCGTTGCATCCCCGCAGATCGGACGACGGGGCTGAAACCCTTTGTTATGGAGCGGATTGAACGATCGTAGTCACCGCGAACTGTAGTCAGGACCGTGCTACGGATCGATAGCAGGGGGCTACGATCACGAACGCGGCTCAATACTGGCCGTGCCGCTAGCCACTCATGTTCGATGGAGTCCGGTCGAACGAGCCGGGCGAACAGCCGGCTATACAGGACTGTCACACGAACAGACTCGAGAATGGGACGGCTACCGTTCGTACGCTCGGGCTTCGGTGCGAGCGACGGCCATAGATGCATAGGGATCAATCCCGTGACACGGTTCATGAGCGACGTTTCCGCCGACGGTCGACCACCACTCCGGGTCGGTGTCGTCGGCCTCGGATACATCGGAACGACGGTCGGCGGCCAGCTACACCGCCACGTGGACGCCAGCATCGACGCGCTGTGTGACGTCGACGAACGACGCCTCGAGACGGTCGGAGCCGATTTTGCGGTCGACCCCGACGGACGGTACACCGACTATACCGCGATGCTCGACGATCCAGCGCTCGAGCTCGATGCCGTCCTGATCGGGACGCCACACACCCTCCACCACGAGCAGGTCGTCGCCGCGCTCGAGCGCGACCTCCACGTCTACTGTGACAAACCCCTGGCGACGGATCTCGCGGACGCCCACGACCTGGTCGATCGCGCGAATCGGAGTCGGAAGACGTTGATGGTCGGCTACCAGCGTCACCTCCAGACCGCCTTCCAGTGGGCCCGCGACCGATTCGCCGACCACGCACCGACCTGGGTGACCGCGTCGATGACCCAGGGCTGGATCGACGACGCGAGGGGAACCTGGCGACTCGAGCCCGAGCTCTCCGGTGGAGGCTTCCTCTACGACACCGGGAGTCACGTCCTCGACGGGCTGCTCTGGACGACGGGTCTCGAGCCCGAATCGGTCGCCGCGAGCATGGACTTTCACGACGAGGATCGGCGGATCGACCGCCGTGCACACCTCGACGTGCGGTTCGAAAACGGCACGACGGGAACGGTCTCCTTACACGGCGACGCTCCGTCGGTCCGCGAGCACGTCCACCTCTGGGACGAGGAGGGTGCGGTGTACCTCGAGGGGGTCCAGTGGGGACCGCGATCGGTTTTCGAGATCGACGCCGACGCGGGCGAGTTCACGCCGTACGTCGATTTCCGCCGCGAACAGCCCCGGGCAGACGCGTTCATCGAGAGCGTCCGCGAGGGGACCGACCCGCCGGCGACGGCTCGAGACGCCCTCCGGGTGACGGCCCTGACGGAGGCGGCCTACGAGGCGGCGCGAACCGGCGACCGAATTCCTGTCGAGTCGTAATCCGACCGTTGTGATTCGTCGAGTTACGGGAAGGGATCGTTACACCGTCCCGAGTACGGGTTCAACGGGAGCGTACAGCCGTTCGACAGCCCGCTCCTGTCGGGCGGTTACGTGGTCATTACCCCGTTTCGACCGGGAGTACGTGGGGGATAGCACACCACGAACCGGGCCGGAGCGGTCAGACCGGTCAAAGGCCGGTAATACCGCCGTATGGCGGCGTCACTTTCGGTTACAAGCCGGATAACTACAATGGGTAGCCACTATCGGACGGGTATGATCACCTGCGCTAACTGCGACACTCCGCAGTTCCTGCAGATCACGCAGAGCCGCGTCTACTTCGAAGACGGCGAGATGATCAACGAGATCTCGGAGACGTACGAGTGTACCCTCTGTGGCTCGACCGGCCAGTACGCTTACGACGACGACCGAGACGAAGAGACCGTCACGGGTGACGTGACCCTCACCAAGGAGCGACCGAAGTTCGCCTGACAGGCCGCCTCCGGCCGGAGGCGACGGACGGCGCCTCGCCTGTGACACAGGGCGCGGCGGTTCGCTCCCGTGGTCAGCCCTTCGTCCAACTCGTTTCTGGTTTCTCGTTGAACGTGGCTCCCTGTCACTGTTCGTCGCTTCCAGTCATCGTCCCTCGACTTCGGTCACGGACTCGTCGTGCCAGCCTCTCGAGCGCTCGGGACTATCCGTCGGGACGGTCGGAGGATCGACTGCCCACCGTGACCGACTCGGTTCCATCGACGTCCCGATCCCGACGGCCGTACTGTCGGCGGGTGATCGCCGAGCGGCGTCGCTCGACGTCCCACTCCTCGAAGAGCCCGTACTCGGTCATCGTCTCCATCCCGGCGATCGCCGCCGTGAGTTTGATCCCGACCAGCGGGACGTCCGCGACCGAGACGATCACGTCGGCACGCAACACGGCACCGTCCCGGAGGAGGACATCCAGGACGTCGACGAGCGCTTCGTCGTCCTTTCGCGGTCTCATGGCTCCCGGGAGGTCTCGCCGTTCCCGAACGCCGGTGCGAACGTGTACGGTGGCCACGGCCCCGTGAACCTGACCTCGAGTCCGTCGGTCGCCGCGACGTCGTCGAGCACCGAGCCAACCGCACCCTCGTCGGCTACGTGAGCCAGAATCGTGAACCGACAGAGCGTCTCGCCGTCACCATCCTCCTCGCCATCACCGGTGACGTCGTCGGCGAGTGCGGCCGACGGCGACCGCTCGAGCGCGTGGACCTCGCGGGCGGCCCCCTCGAGGCGGGACTCGAGGTCGGCGGCCACCGACTCCCGGCGAGCCGCCCGAACCGACGCGAGACGCTGGTCGCGTTTCTTCTCGAGGAGGTAGGCCGTTCCCGACTCGGCGTCGGCGATCCGTTCCTCGAGGTCCCCCAGCCGCTCGTCCCGGTCGATCAACGCGTCGTCGTCGACGGGCTCGACCTCGACGACCTCGATCCGGTACTCCCAGTGGTCGGCCAGCCCCTCGAGTGCGCGTTCGATCGTCGGGGACTCCTCGCGGAGCCACTCGCGGACGCGCTCGTCGTCGCCGCGAAGGATCGTGTCGAACTGGAACGGGATCGGCGTCCCGAACGCCTCCGCGGCCTCGTCGACCACCGTCTGGTGGCGGACGAGCCACCGGCGAACCTGGGTGAGGTCGGCCGAGTCGTAGAGGCCGTCACAGGCGTGGACGACCGCGCCGATCCCGTCCTTAGCGACGACGGAGACCGGTTCGCCGTCGACGCCCGTCGTCTCGAGGGTCGCGCCCTCCTCGACCTGCACGAGACAGTAGAGGTACCGACCCTCGTCGAACTCGGGGACCTCGTCGGGTATCTCCTCCGCCTCGGGGTTGCCACGCTCGTGAGCTGTCGACCGGTCCTCCGCGACCGATTCGAGGGAGGCCGGCTCCGAGCGGTCGTCGGGCTCGTCGGAGCTCACTCGCCACCACCTCCGAACACGGAGTACCCCGGCTCGTGAGTGACCTGTGGCTCGCCGTGGAGCTGTTCGATCGCGTCGTCGACCAGTCCGTCGAGGTCTCCCCGGAGGTCGTCGACGCCGTCTTCGATCCCCTCGTCGCGTTTGAGCTGGTCGATCTCCGCCTCGATCGTCGCGAGTTGCTCGCCGAGGCGTTCGATCTCCTCGTCGGTGAGGTTCCCGGAGTCCATCCGACGGACCGCCTCGCGCTCGAGGGCCTCGATCAGCAACTCGACGACGGTCACGACCAGCGTGACGAGTCCCTGCCTGGCGTCCTCCCCGTCGCCGACGTCGATCGTCGTCATCGCTCACCACCCCCCGAGGCGCTCTCGTCCTCGACGGTCTCGTCGCCCTCGTCGTGCTGGTGGCAGAAGTCGTCCTCGCCCGCGGGTCGGGAGCATCGCTCGCCGCGCTCGGTCAGGGCGATACACCGGTCGGGCTCGTCCCCGTCGTCGTCCTCGCTCGTTCGGTCCTCCTCGCCGCCACCGTCCCCGCTCGTTCCGTCCTCGTCCCCGACGCCCGGGAACGACTCGCCGATCCCGCCCGCCTCGGAGTCGTCGAGCAGGTTCAGCTCGCCGTCCGTCGGAACGTCCGGCTCCGGACGGGCGCCGAGCCGTTCGGTTCCGCGCTCGGTTCCACCGCCGAGGATGCCGCCGTCGCCGTCCGATTCGGACCCGGCTGTGGCCGCCTCGGCTTCGCCGTCTCCCCCCTCGCCTTCAGCTTCCTCGTCGCGCTCGCCATCCTCCTCGGCGGTGACGTTGACCCCCCGCGTCGGCGCGATCGGTGGTGCCGGCCGGTCCATCTCGGCGAGTTCGGGATCGCCGACCGCCTCGGCGACCCGGCGCATGTCCGTCCCCTCGGGGAACTCGAGGCCGTACTTCGCTGCGGTCTCGAACGAGGCGATCGCCGCCCGGACCTGCACGCCGAGCAGTTGCGTGTCGCCGATCGAGACCGCGATGTCGGCGTTGATCACGATGCCCTTGTCGAGCAGCATCTCGACGACCTCCGCGAGGTCGGTCTTCTGGCGACTCGGCTGGAAGTCATCGACCACGGGTCTCACCCCCTGAAGCCGCCGTTGTCGTCGGAGCCGTGCTCGAGTCGTCTCGCCGCGTCAGTCTGTGGTCACTCATTCTCGGAGCCCTCGTTTGTCGCCCGCTCGTTCTCGGACCGCCGTCTCTCCCGCTCGTTCTCGGACCGCCGTCTCTCCCGCTCGAGTTCGAACCGCTGGCCGTAGATGCGTTTGCGGCTCGGAGCCGTCGAGAGGCGCACGTCCTGTGGCACCGTCGTGTGCTTGACGCCGCTGCCGACGGCTGCCCGTTGGGTCGGCATCGTCGACGCAGCCGTCGGATTTCTGGAACTCGCACTCGTGTCCGTCCGTCGCATCCGCTCGCGATTGTACTCGACCAGGCGTTCGAATTTCTCGTGAGTCTCGAGCAGGGCCGCGCGGAAGGCGTCGATCCCCTCCATCGCCTGCTCCTGGATGAACACCTGGTAGGCCTCCGGATCCGTCGCCGGATCGGGTTTCCCGAGCGCTTCTTTCGCGTCGCCTGCGTCGATTTCCTCGAGCATCCCTCCGTCGTCGTCGCCGATCAGCGAATCGTCGCCGGCGACGTCCGTCACTGCGTCCTCGACCAGCCCGGCGTCGTCGCCGTCGCCGAGGTCGTCGACGGCGTCCTCGAGTTCGCGTTTTCCCTCCCACAGCTCGCCCAACTCGGTCGCATCCCAGGCCGACAGCAGGTCGATCGCCCGGAACAGCTGCGTGAAATCGACGAGCTCGGTCGCGCCGGTTTCGTCGTCGGCGACGACGGCCGGAACCTCGCCGATCTCGAGCGCCTCGAGGACCTCGTCCATGTCGACGGCGTCGGGTAGCTCGCTGAACTCGAGGGTTTCGAGCAGGCTCTCGACCGCCGTCGCCACCTGCGTGAGCGTCTCGACGTCGCCAAGTATCGTCTCGAGCGTCTCGTCGTCCAGTTCGTCGACGGCCTTGACGCCGCCTAGAGAGTCCGTGACGTTCTCGAGGGATTCCTCGGCGTCCGCCAGCAACGCCTCGAGATCGCCGGCTTCGGGGTCACTCATCGACCTCACCCCCATCGGCTGGCGTCTCGCGCTCGATCCGAACCGTGAGCACGGCGTTTTTGATCGTCGCCTCGGCGGACCGCTCGGCCCACGGGACGTCGACGCGCTCGAGTTCGCGCCCCGAGACCCCGACGACGAGCTCGGGGCCGTCGAAGCCGACGGTGACGTCGTCCGGGTCGACGCCGGAGACGTCGACGATCACCAGCAGTTCGTCCTCGTACTCCCGGGTCGTCAGTCGGTGATCGCCCGACGGACCGGCCGATCGATACCGTCTGGTCCGGGGCCGTTCGCGCCCGCCGTCCTCCGGCCGACTCGACGCGCAGGCGTCGGCGAACGGGTCGCCGCCGAAACGCGAGCCGTCGAGGATGTCCTCGCCGGAGCCGATCGAAATGTCGTAGTCGATCGCCGTCCGGCCGGAGCGTCGCCGTCCCGAGAGCGTCCCGTCCTCGAGCGACTGAAGCGCCGACAGCAGGCTCGAGAGCCAGTCGCGGTCGTCGTCGATGCGCGAGTCGGCCCGGTCGTCGTCGACGGAGTCGTCCTGGTCGTCGACGATGGGCTCGTCACTCTCCTGTGCGTCGTCGATGGGAATGTCGTCGTCCCGCTCGTCGTCGACCGGGTCGTCCGGTGACTGGGGTTCGTCGTCGGGCATTATTTTTTCACCTCGATGCGGCCGCTCGTGAGCCGTTCGTGAACGTCACGGGCGATCTCGAGTTCGTCCTCGAGTTCGGCCTTGCGCTCGCGGTACTCCGCTTCGGGGCGATCGCCAAGTTCGTACAGCAGTTGATTCTCCTTGAGCTCGTCCTGGATCGCCTCGACGTCGTACAGTTCGTCGAGCGCCATGGTGTGAAGCGTATCGACGATGCCGACGAACGGTCGAAACAGGAGGTCATCGAGAATGAACATGGTTACCGTTGGGCCCCGATCGTGACGTCGACGAAGCTGTACGGTGCGAACGGGCCCGTGTAGCGGAACGTGAGGTCGTCGTGGGCCTCCTCGAGGTCCGCGACGGCGTCGTCGAACGTCTCGCGATCCTCTCGCTCGACGAGATACGAGCGGTTGAGCACCAGCCGGTCGCTGAACAGATCGTTGGGGACCGACTGGGCCGCGATGGGCTCGAGCTCGTCGGCAACGTGTGCTTCGATGGCCTCGTCGTCGACGTCCTCGCCCTCCTCACGGACCACCTTGAGTCCGAGTTCGATCCGGCCCTCGACGTCGTTCAGCGCACGACGGAACGCGGGTCTAGCCCCCCGGAGGACGTTCTTCAGCGAGCGATCGGTCTCGAAGGCCATGCCGAACTGCATCGGGACGATCGCGCGGCCGCCGTCGTGGTCCATAATCTCGCGTAACACCTCGTCGTGGCGTCTGGCGTCCTCGTCGGTCTCTTCCGGATCGGTCGTGTCGACGTCCGAGACGACGGCACCGAGCCGTCGGTGCGAGATCGTGTAGACGTACTCGGCGTCGCGGACGGCGTCGGCCTTGAACTCGACCGGATCGCCGTCGACGATTCCGTAGACGTAGCGGTTGTTCATCGGCGGATCACGCTCCGGCGGTCGAGGTGGCTCGAGCGAACGAATATCATGGTGGATTCGGGAGATGGAGGAACTCGTGGCGGAAATTCGACGGCCCGGCGCCTCACCGTGGTGCTTGCAGTCGCAGCCCACCTCACGTGTGTCGGACGGTCCCGGGTTCGGACGTCCGTCGCCCGCCGTCTCGAGACGCTCAGGCTCCGGTCGCCGTTCGCTCCGAGACGCCCAGACTCCCGTACGCGCTCGTGCCGGCGAGGACGATCACCAGGGCACCCAGGACGACCGAACTCCAGAACAGTGGCCCGCCGATTCCGTAGACGAACGGCGACGCGACGACCCAGGCGCCGGCGAGCACCACGACGAGCGGCGCGATGGGGCTCGGGAGCGGCCCTCCATCGGGAACCGCAGCGGCGTAGGCGGCGGCCGTCGCGATCACGGCCCCGGCGACGACGTTGTTCACGACGATGAGTCCGGTGCCGGTGAAGAAGACCCCGGAGACCAGGATCAGTGCACCGAGTCCCCCGGCCAGTCCAGCAGCCCGCTGTGCGGTCGGATCGGTCCGCTCGCGCGAGTCGCTATCGCTCATGGATCTCACGGTCGTACGACGGCCTCCCGTCTAATACTACTGCAGGCATTGTGACCGGTCCGAGAGACCACCAGTCACTGTCACGGGCAGTCGTCTCCCAAACCGCCGCGGGGAGTCACCGCCTCGAGCGACGAGAGCCGTCGGCGAGCCGTGCGCGGGACTGGCTTGCAGTCGCAGCGCCAGCCGTGTTAGGAGGCCGTCGTGAACGCCAAGACGGCTTATGGCACAACCACAACGACGGCCAGACTCCTCGAGCCTCGCGGAGGTACTGGACCGCATCCTCGACAAGGGCGTCGTCATCGACGTCTGGGCTCGCATCTCCGTGGTCGGGATCGAGTTGCTGACGATCGAAGCGCGCGTCGTCGTCGCCTCGGTCGACACCTTCCTGCACTACGCGGAGGAGATCGCAAAAATTGAGCAAGCGACCGCGGAGGGCGAACTCGAGGCGCTCGAAGAACTCGAGGTCGAGCAGCGACCCGAATCGTCGCCGAAATCCGCGGAGTAACTCCGGATGGCCGACGACACCTCGCGCAAGCGCAAGGTCCGTGGCCGCAAGATCAGAGCCGACCGGAGCCAGAAGGAGGGCCGGCGAGCGAAAAAAGAGCTGGCGCGGAAGGTGTCAGCTGCCCGCGAAACGAACGGTGACTCCCCCCTCGCCGATCCCGAAGACGTCGTCCCCGAGCCGTTCGTCGAGACCGACGCCGTCGACGAACTGCGCGGGCGGATCACCGGCTGGCTCGAGGCGGATCAGCCGGTCCACCTCATCGGACCGACGGGTTGTGGGAAGACCGCGCTGGCGCTGTCGGCTGCCGCAGACCGAGGCCGACCAGTCGTCTGGCTCAACGGCGACGAGTCCGTCGATACGGCGGCGCTCGTCGGCGACCACGCCGGCGGCGAACGCTACAAAGAAGACGATCGGTTCGTCAGCGGCGTCAGCAAACAGACCGAGATCGTGCGCGAGCGCTGGGTCGACAACCCCCTCTCCGTGGCAGTGCGCGAGGGCGCGACGCTCGTCTACAACGAGTTCTCGCGCAGCGATCCCACCGCACACAACGTCCTGCTGTCGGTCTTCGAGGAGGGCGTCCTCGAGCGGCCGGGCAAACGCGGGGAGGACCGCTCGATCGACGTTCACCCCGAGTTTCGGGCGATCGTCACCTCGAACGACGTCGAGTACGCGGGCGTCCATCGCCAGCAGGACGCGCTGCTCGATCGGTTCATCGGCGTCCACGTCGGCTACTACGACGCCGAAACCGAACGCGAGATCGTCCGCGCCCACGTCGATCTCCCGGACGAAACCGTCGAGACGGTCGTCGACGCCACCCGCGCGCTACGTGACGACCTCGGGGTGGTCGTCGGGACTCGAGCTGCGATCACGGCGTCGAAGGGGCTCGCAGTGTTCGACGGCGAGGCTCCGGCGGGCGAGGTCGACGACGACCTCCTCGTCGACGTCTTCACGGACGTGCTCGCGCCGAAAGTCGCTGGCGAGGATGCCGGCGACGTCGACGAGTTGCGGGCGACGATCGCCGAAACGCTCTGAACCGTACACGAATCGAATTCAAGCACAATGGCCGAAGCCGAACCGAACGACTCGACCGATCGATGTCTGGCGCGCACCGAAGACGGGGAGCGCTGTTCGCGCCCGGCCACCGAGGACGACTTTTGCTACCAACACGACGAGAGTGATCAATCCGTGAGTGACAGCCAAACGATGGACGACGAACAGACACAGGAGCAAAGCCAAGCGAGCGACGCCGAGGGCGAGTCAGAAACCGACGAGAGCCGCAGTCGCCAGCTCGCCGGAGGCTCGATGACGGCCGACGAACGCACCGACCCCGACACGGTCGACACGGACGAAATCGACGCCGAAGAGGAGATCGCCGGCGTCCTCGCCGTCCGCCGGACCGTCCAGTCGACCGCCGGCGACCTCATCGGCCGGGAGTTCGACGCCGTCAGCGAAATCACGCCCACCGACGAGGGCTGGCGGGCGGTCGTCGAGGTGGTCGAACGGCGGTCCGTTCCGGACACGCAGGACGTCATCGGGCGCTACGAGATCGAACTCGACGAGTCCGCCACCGTCCACGGCTACCGCCGACTCGACCGCTACCGTCGCGGCGACACCACCCAGTTCGAGTGACGATTCGGCCGCGAATCGCTCGCTCGTCGTCCCGGTAGCCGTCGCTCTCGGTTTCGTCGGTCGACTCGGTCGCGTCGGGTGGCCAGCGGACCACAACCCCGAAGCCCCTCGAGGCCGTCGCTTCGGCCGATCAACCGTGCCCTCGCCCACCGTTCGCGGCCTCGAGGTCGACGACGACACCCGGTGTGCCCACTACCACACCGACCGCGACGTCGTCGCGTTCAGGTTCGACTGCTGTGAGGGGTACTACCCCTGTTTTCGCTGTCACGAGGAGCTGACCGACCACGACACCGTCCCGTGGCCTCGATCCCGGTTCGACGAGCCCGCGGTCCTCTGTGGCGTCTGTGGAACCGAACTGACGGTACCCGAGTACCTCGAGGCCGACTACCGTTGCCCCTCGTGTGACGCCGCGTTCAACCCCGGCTGTGAGGCCCACGCCGACCGGTACTTCGAGACCGGCGAGTGATCCAGCAAGCTATTTCCGCGTCGGGCGGCGGAATTCGAGTATGGATCCGGCGCTTGGCCCGCCCGACGCGATGGCCGAGAAACGCGACGAGCTGACGCCGATGATGCGCCAGTACCACGACCTCTGTGCGCGCTACGACGACGCGCTCGTGCTCTTTCAGGTCGGGGACTTCTACGAGACCTTCTGTGCGGCCGCCGAGCGAACCGCCCGGCTGCTCGAGATCACGCTAACCAGCCGCGAGGACTCGACCGGCGAGTACCCGATGTCCGGCATCCCGATCGACAACGCCGAGTCGTACGTCGAGACGCTGCTCGAGGCCGGCTACCGGGTCGCCATCGCCGATCAGGTCGAAGAGCCCGGCGAGACGTCGGGCGTCGTCGAGCGCGCAGTGACCCGCGTCATCACGCCAGGGACGCTCACCGAGGACGAACTGCTGGCGAGCGACGACAACACCTTCGTCGCTGCCCTCGCGAGCGGAGCCGAGCGCGACGAACTCGCACTCGCCTTGCTCGACGTCTCGACGGGCGACTTTCTCGCGACGAGTTCGGCCTCGAGCGAGACCATCGCCGACGAGATCAGCCGGTTCGACCCGCCGGAGGCGGTCGTCGGCCCCGACGCGCCGGCGGCCCTCTTTTCTGACGACTGCATGGTGACGCCGTACGAACCCAGCGCGTTCGACCCCGAGTACGCCCGCGAGAAGCTCTCGACGTACTTCCGAAATCCGGACGTCCTGCTCGCGAGCGAGGCCGAGGTTCGGGCCTGCGGCGCGGTGCTCTCGTATGCCGAGTACGTCCGCGGCGGCGACCATGAGGGCGAACGCGGGGAGACGGCGACCGACGAGGACGGCCACGACGTCCTCGAGGCCGCCCGCGAGCCGCTGGGATACATCACGCAGCTCACCAGATACGACCCCCGCGAGTACCTGCTGCTCGACGCCGTCGCCCTCCGGAGTCTCGAGCTGTTCGAGCCACGGGCCGTCCACGGCCGCGAGGACGCGACGCTGGTCGGCGTCCTCGACGAGACCGCGAGTGCACTCGGCGGGCGGAAACTGCGCGACTGGATACGCCGGCCGCTGCTGGAGCCGGCGCGAATCGAGGCGCGACTCGACGCCGTCGAGGAGCTGACCGGCGCGGTTCGGAGCCGGGAATCCCTCCACGACCGCCTGCGAGACGTCTACGACCTGGAGCGACTGATCGGGCGGATCTCCCGCGAACGAGCGAACGCGCGTGACCTGCGCTCGCTGCGGGAGACGCTCGCCGTCGTGCCCGACGTACGCGCGGAACTCGAGAACGCAGCGTGCGACCGGCTCCGGGAGCTGTACGCCGAACTCGATCCGCTGGTCGACGTCCGCGAACTGATCGACGACGCCATCGTGGCGAATCCGCCCGTCGAGATCACCGAGGGCGACATCATCGCCGGGGGCTACGACGCGGACGTCGACGAGCTTCGAGGCACCGCCCGCGAGGGAAAACAGTGGATCGACGACCTCGAGGAGCGCGAGCGCGAGCGGACGGGGATCGACTCGCTGAAAGTCGGCTTCAACGCGGTACACGGCTACTACATCGAGGTGACGAACCCGAACCTCGAGTCGGTTCCCGACGACTACGAGCGCCGCCAGACGCTGAAGAACGCAGAGCGGTTCGTCACGCCCGAGCTCAAACGACGCGAGGACGAGATCGTCAGCGCCGAAGAGCGCGCGGACGACCGCGAGTACGAGCTCTTCCGTGACGTTCGCCGGACGGTCGCCGCCGAGGTCGAACGCGTCCAGGGGCTCGCCGACGCGCTGGCGACGCTCGACGCGCTCGTCTCGCTTGCGACCGTCGCCGCCCAGTACGACTACTGCCGCCCCGAACTTCTCGAGCGTGGAGAGAGTGCGACACAGGGCCTCGAACTCGAGATCGATGGTGGCCGCCACCCCGTCGTCGAACGCACCCAGGAGTCGTTCGTCCCGAACGACGTCCGACTCGCCGACGATCGACGGGTGGCGATCATCACGGGTCCCAACATGTCCGGGAAGTCGACGTACATGCGCCAGGTTGCCTGTATCGTCCTGCTCGCACAGGTCGGCAGTTTCGTTCCCGCCCGCGCCACCCGACTGACGCCCGTCGATCGGATCTTCACCCGCGTCGGTGCGAGCGACGACATCGCCGGCGGCCGCTCGACGTTCATGGTCGAGATGGACGAACTCGCGACGATCCTCCGGGAGGCCGACGAGCGCTCGCTGGTCTTACTCGACGAGG
>LKMK01000077.1 GCA_001563805.1 Natrialbaceae archaeon B1-Br10_E2g2 | reverse complement strand
TCGTAGAGGACGACGTGTTCGGCGGGGACGCGCTCGCCGATCGCGTGGTGGTCGATCAGCGGATCGCGAAGCGAACAGAAGACGACCGCGTCGTGGTCGATCGTCAGCAGTTCCCGCTGGGCGTGGCGGGTTTCGCGGACGAACGCGGGCGAGACCCACCGCGGAAGGGTCGCGAGCTGGTGGTCGGTCGCCAGCCGACCGAGGACGTCCTCGTCCCACTTTCCGACGGGAAGGAACGGGAAACTCGAGGGAACTTTCGCGGCGACCTCGAGGGCCGCGTCCGGATAGTGGTCGCCATACCCCCACCACGGGCTGAGATAGACGTGGTTGTCGGCGCCGTCTAGGGCCTGGCCGATGAGCGCGCCCGCGCTGTGGCCGAGCAACTGGTAGCCCTCGAGATCGAGGACGTACTCGGCGATCGGCTCGAGCCAGTCGGCTTTGAAGTCCTCGATGTTCGTGGGGAGTTCGAAGGCGTGGACTCGGTAGTCGGCGTCGGTCAGCTTCCCGATCAGCCAGCTGACGTTCTCGTGGGTCCAGCGATTGCCCCAGCCCATGACGAAGACGAGTTCCTCGCTGCCGTCCTCGTTGAAGACTCTGTGTCTCATACGGATACCTTCACCCTCGTCCGACAAAAACCTGCGCGACTGACACAACGAGAGACAGGCGACAGCCCGGGCGTCGGCTCAAAGGCAAACTGCCGGCCACGCACCTGACGTTTGCCAATGGCTTTCACTGTGTCCGCTCGAGAGAGGACATGCTCGATGCGTTGCGATCTCGACTCTACCGGCTCGGCTTCAACTTGTTTCCGGCGTACCGGCGGACGGGCGGTCGCGTCACGCACATCGCGCCAGACTGGAGCGAAGTCTGCGTAAAGCTCCCCCACTCGTGGTTGACGCGTAACTACGTCGGGACGACCTTCGGCGGCAGCATGTACGCGGCGCTCGATCCGTTTCACATGATGATGCTGCTGAAACGGCTGGGCGACGACTACGTCGTCTGGGACAGGGAAGCCGAGATTCGATTCAAAAAGGCCGGTCGCGAGACGCTGTACGCCCGCTTTACGATGCCCGACGCGGAAATAGCGGCGGTCAAAGCCGACCTCGAGGCGACGGATACCGACGCGGTCGACCGTCACTACACCGTCGACCTGATCGACGCCGACGGAACGGTCCACGCGACCGTCCGCAAGACCGTCTACGTGACGACCGATACAGCGAAAGCGCCCTGAGGGCCGGATCGGCTCGGCGAGAAACCGTTTTGAGCATTGGGGCCTGATACGCCGACGATGAGTGATTTCAGTCGCCGAGACGCGGTCGACCGCCTCGAGCAACTCGTCGACACCGTCGAGGACGAACGGATGCCGGTTCCCGTCCGCGAGATCTGGGCGTTCGGCGACGTCGCACTCGGGGTCGATCCCGTCGACCGACTCGACGTCTACCTCACGAAAGACATTCTGATGCGCGACGACAGCGGTGGGCCCGTGAACTCGAGCGACGAACTGGACCCCGCCGAGCGATTCCAGGACTCACACGGCATCGAGGGCGTCGGCAAATCGGTCCGCGCCGACTGGGCTCTCGAGTATCCCGATTACCTGCGGGCGAACGCGAACGGCCACGCCGCGCCCGAGAAGTGTCTCGCCGCCCACTTGCTCGAGGCCGACGAGCCGATCCACCTCGAGGTCTGTAACGCCTCCTTCGAGGACAACGTCGGCCAGCGCCTGCGCGGGGCGAAACGCCGCGAGGATTATACGCAGTTGCTCGACCCCCGAGGAGTCTGTCTCTGGGTCGACGGGACCAGAAGCGAGGAGGCGTTCCGAAAACTCCGCGAGAGCGAACTCGCCCTCCCGACGCTCTCGGCGGCCCTCGAGATGCTCGGTCTGGACGACGAGGAGGCGACGACTGCCGCACAGGAACTGCACGCCTGGCGAGCGGACCAGGACGGCGTCACGATCCGCGGCGACGTCGTTTAATCGGCCTCCGGACGTCCCCAGCAGCGACGGTGGATCTCCCGAACGCTCCCCCGGATCCCGTACACTCTGGCGTTTAAGCGGTCGTCGAAATACGGTCCACCCGGACGTCGACACGTCGTAAGACGTGCGAGCCCTGATGAGTATCAAGAGTTTTGCTTCCCCCGTTGGTTTCCCTCCGTATGGGACCGTCTCTCCTCGAGCGACTCCAGTCGCCCCGGGCGGCGGTGCTCGCGAACGTCGCACTCGTGATGGCCGGGTCGACGCTCGCGCTGGCGTCGCTCGTCGATCCGGTCACCGGCGCGATCATCGTCGCAATCGGCCTCGTCGGCGTCTTCGTCTCCTTGCTCGGCTACCGTGACGACGGTGAGGACTGACCTGCGACCCAGTTTCGGGGCCGCTGACCGTCAGGGAACCCGCCCGACGGTGACGAAAAACGGGACGGCTTCCGCTCGTTCGTACGCGCGGGCTTCCATCTGCTCGACGACGTCCCGGCCCATCTCGCGCCAGGCGCGCCGAAGCGCGTCGTACTCGGCTTCGGTCATCGATCCGGCGAGCATCGTCTCCTGGTCGTCGGCGAGCCCGGTGCCGGTGGCCTTCCGGGCGGCCGCAGCGAGCGCCGCTTCTGAATACGGTGGCTCGACCGTCCGAACGTGGTCGTACCGCCGGGTTTCGAGCACCTCGAGCCTCGCCGCTTCGAACGCCTCGCGGGCGTCTGCCCCCAGCGCCACGTCCGTATCGACGCCGTCGATGTAGGCCCGCCGGGCGCGGCGCTCGAGTCCGGCCTCGGCGGCGACGCTCGAGTCGACCTCGACGGCGGCGTTGTCCGGTTCGACGGCGGCGACGAGGTCGCTCGAGACGCGAGCGAACTCCGAGAGCGCGGCCGCCGGCTCGGGGAGGTTGATCAACAGCGCCTGACAGACCACGAGGTCGAACGCGTCGTCGGGAAACGGTAGCCGGCTGGCGTCGCCCGCGACGGCCGGGACGTGGCCGTTCGCAGCCGCGAGCAACGCGGGGTCGGCGTCACAGCCAACCACTTCGCCCGGACACTCGGCGGCGAGGACGCGGCTCAACTCGCCGGTGCCACAGCCGACGTCGAGGATACGCTCGCGCGAGTTGAGTGCCAGCGGCTCGAGAGCTTCCCGGGAATCCTCCCACATGCCCTGGCGAGTGCGCTCGAGGTAGGCTTCGGAGAACTTCCGCACGCGAAGGCGTTCGTCCGTCCCGAGTAAAAGCGGGTCGATTCGGGTCGACGGGTCTACCGGTGAGCAGTCCCAGCCCCCTCAGCCGAGCAGATCGCGACCGGCGGCAGCCACCAGGACGAGTCCGATGATGATCATCGACCCCTGTGCGACGGCGGCGACGGTCGAGTCGACGGCCCCGCCCGTCAGGAGCGCGATCACGTCGGGCACACCCCGGGCGGAGCCGAGTACACCGAGCAGGGCGAGAACGCCGATCCCGAGGACCGCAAGCTTTCGTCGCTCGGTCCGACGGGCCGCGACGCCGAGTCCGGCGATAACGATGCCGAAGACGGCCGGCACGAGCGCCGTCAGGCTCGCGAACGACGAGAGCACGTACGCACCGATTCCGATGACGACGAGGACTGTTCCGAGGGCGATACCGAGGACGGGGGTCGTTCGAGCGGTCGTCACTGTCGAGACTCTCTCAGTCCGACAACGTAGGGCTTCCGTTCGACCGTGGTCGCTCGCCGCTCGAGGACGTAACAGGAGCGTCTATCGACGCGGCTATCGATGTCGTCTCGTCCTGAGAAGAGTCTACTCTACGGCCGGATCAGGCCTCCTCGCGCAGTTCCTTGACCTTCTGGATGTTCCAGGCGAAGCCGCGACCGTCCTCGGTCGGCGTCTCGAGTGCGAACGGCAGGTCCCGCAGGTCGGGGTGGTTGACGATCGCCTTCATGCCGTCCTCGCCGATGTAGCCCTCGCCGATGTGGGCGTGTTCGTCCTTGTGCGTGCCGACGTCGTGTTTCGAATCGTTGAGGTGGATGTACTCGAGATACTCGAGGCCGACCTCGTCGTCGAAGCGGCCGACGGTCTCGTCGACGGCCTCGGGCGTCGTCAGGTCGTTGCCCGCGACGAGCGTGTGGGCGGTATCGATGCAGATGCCGATGTCGGTCTCGGTGCGGTCGATGATCCCTGCGAGGTGGGAAAACTCGCCGCCGAGTTTCGTGCCGCTGCCCGCGTCGGATTCGATGAGGATCTGGACGCCGTCGGGTACCTCGAGGTCGTCGATGACGCCCGCGGCGTTGTCGAGCCCCCCTTCGACGCCGGCGCCGGTGTGGGCCCCGAGGTGGACGTTGACGTACGGAACGCCGAGCGTTGCAGCGGCGTCGAGTTCCGCCTGCATGCTCTCTTTTGACTTGCGCCGGAGGTCTTCCTTGGGCGTACAGAGGTTGACCAGATACGCCGAGTGGATCACCCACGGCCCCTCGAGGTGCTCGTCGCTTTCCTCGCGAAAGCCGTCGGCAGCCTCGTCGCTGAGCTCGGGCTGGGCCCAGACCTGTGGCGAGGTCGTGAAGATCTGTCCGCAGTTGCCGCCGAAGGCGAGCTGGCGGTGGACGGCGTTCCGTACGTCGTCATACGGCGGGGTTTCTTCGTCTGATGAGACGCGCGAGCCGGAGATCGAAACGTGTGCGCCGACGTTCATGGACGCTCGTCAGTACCGGTTCGTGATAGGTACTTCGGACCGACGTTCACGGGTCATCGATCACAGTGCCTCGAGACAGCTCTCGAGAGCGGTTGCCGATCACTGCTCGCTCGCTTCGAGGACCTCACGATTCCGAATCCAGGCGTCGGCGCCGAACTTGCGCTCGGCGAGGTCGGCCGCGGCCTCGAGTTCGGCCTCGCGCCACGTTCCCTCGTCGGCGTCACACCACTCGCCGAGCGCCGTCGCCAGGGTCTCGAGGGCCTCCTCTCGGTCGATCCCTGCCTGCTCGCGGATGCTCGTCACGCGGTCTGTAAAGGTTCCCGCACCGACGTCGGTCTCGAAGACGCCGAGGTGTCGGTCGGGCTCTGCGTCGTAGCTGATCGAGCCGTGCTGGATGACGACGTCGCGCTGGCGGTACTGGGCGTTGCCGCTGATCTTCTGGGCCGTCTCGTCCGCGCTCGAGGGGGCGACGACGTCGTGGGCCGGGTTGATGTCGCGGAGATAACACGAGGGGTAGTAGATCGACTCCTGTTCGGCCGCCGCGAAGTCGGCGTCGACGCCCATCCGCTGGAGTCCCTCGAGCACCGGTTCACAGAACAGTTCGTAGCAGTCCATCAGGTTCCCGGGGACCTCGTCGGCGGGCGCGACGATCGTATACGAGATGTCGGCGTGCCGGTCTTGGTAGATGCCGCCGCCGCCGGTCTGGCGCCGGGTGACGTCGATCCCCGCACGCTCACAGAACTCCCAGTCGACCGTCTCGGCGTCCTGTCGATACCCCAGCGAGAGCGTACTCGGCTCCCAGGAGTAGACCCGAACCGTCCGCAGGCCGTCCTCGAGGGCGGTTTCGGCGGCGATCTCCTCGAGTGCCATCTGGGTGGCGCCGTCACGGGGCTCGTCCCGGATCAGCCGCCACTCCCGGTCGGCAAGTGCCGTCATGCTCGAGGCCACGCGTTGGGGGAGGAAAGCGATTCCGACCGCGACGATCGATGCGAACTGTCGGCGCAGTCGACGACAGCCGATCGATCGGTCGCCGGCGGTCTCTGACCTCGGATTGGACGAACTCGTCGCGGACTCAGGCCGGGACGGTTTCTGGTCGCCCCGGCACCGAACACAACTTCGTCGAACTCACAACCCTCGTAGAAGCGGCTCAGTTGGTCTGTGCGTCCTTCATGGCGGTAGGCCGGGAGAAAATTCCCGATGGCATTTGATATCGCATAATATGATTTATCGAGCCTACCCGGCTGGAGAACAGGCCGCGCTCGCCGCTCGTCACGTCGTTTTTACGTTCTCACCGGTTACCCCGTCGTATGGTTCGAAACGTCGCCGGAACGCTCCCGGAACTCGAGGACGAGGACTTCTACCTGCTCTCGGGGATCGAACAGGGAATGCGCTTTTCGGAGTGGGTCCAGCGCGGGAAGCTCCCGAAGTTCACCGGTCTCACCGAGGAGGAAGTCGACTACCGGCTCGAGCGCTGTCTCAAACGCGGCCTGGTCGAGAAGAAAACCATCCAGTACGAAGGCTACACGCTCCAGTTCGAGGGCTACGATCTCCTCGCGTTACGCGCACTCGTCGAGCGCGACACCATCTCGGAGTTCGGCTCGCCGCTCGGGGTCGGCAAGGAGAGCGACGTCTACGAGGTCAAATCCTACAAACCGCTGGCCCTGAAGTACCACCGCGAAGGCTACACCAACTTCCGGGAGGTCCACAAGGAACGCGACTACACCTCCGACAACCGCCACGTCTCCTGGATGTACACCGCCCGGAAGGCGGCCGAACGCGAACACGAGATTCTCGAGACGCTGTTTCCGGACGTCTCGGTTCCGCGGCCGATCGACCAGAACCGCCACGCCATCGTCATGGAAAAGATGGACGGCGTGGAACTCTCGCGGACCAAGCTCACGGACGGACAGGTACTGGGCGTACTCGACCTGTTGTGCTCCGAACTCACGCGTGCTCACGACGCGGGATACGTCCACGCGGACATGAGCGAGTACAACGTCTTCGTCGGCGAGGACGGCGTGACGATCTTCGACTGGCCACAGGCCGTCCCGACCGACCACGAGAACGCCGCGGAGTTCCTGGCTCGCGACGTCGAGAACCTCCTCGGCTACTTCCGTCGGAAGTATCCACGGAAAGTCCCGGAGGACGTCTCGAGTGGGGACCTCGCGACGTCGATCGCCGACGGGTCGTTCGAGAGTGTGGCGAACGTCGTCTAGTGCACTCTTTTGTGAGCCTCGGTTCGGAGATCCTTGGTCGGCTCGTCGGTGAGCACCGAGAAGGTGGTAGTCTCGCCGATGACCCGCTGAGACGGTGGTAGTCTCGCGAATCGTGGACCTCGAATACATGGGTCGGAGCTCACGAACGACTTCCGACCTTGTTGCGGTGCAAAAAGACAGTTGTCGAGTCGACCTTCCCGGGTTGCTGACTGGAAAGAGGTGGTTCCTATGCCGATTCGATCTCGTCGACCAGGTCGATCACACGTCGTTGGATCTCGTCGCGAATTCGACCGACGTCGGCCGCCGATTTCCCGTCCGGGTCCTCGAGGTTCCAGTCCCGGTTCTCGCCGGCCCAGCCCGCCGGACAGACGTCGTCGGCTGAACAGCCCATGGTGAGGACGTAGTCGCTCTCCTGGATTCCTTCGAACGTGATTTGACGGGGTATCTGCCCCGAGAGATCGACGTCGACTGCGGCCATCGCCTCGACGACCTCCTCGTGAACGTGGTCGGCCGGGCGCGTTCCCCCGGTCACGACGTCGATCTCGTCCGACAGCCCGCGTTTCGCCAGTTCACGCTGGGCGAAGGCGTACGCCATCTGTGACCGGCCCGCGTTCTGGACGCAGACGAAGGCGATGCGAACTCGGGTCTGCGATTCGGTCACGTGTCCTCGCTTCTGTCAGCGTCTTCCGGCCGGTCGCTCGTGTCGCCACGGCTCGTCAGGACGGGGACCGGTGCCGTCCGGACGACCTCGTCGGTTACACTGCCGAGGAGCAGGCGCTCGAAGCCGCCACGACCTGTCGTCCCCATCGCAATCAGGTCGATTTCCTCGGATTCTACGTAGTCAGTGATCCCGTCGGCAGGAGTCCCCTCCGTGACCGTCGTCTCGACGTCGAGGCCGCGTTCCCGTGCATCCGCAGCGAGTGTATCCAACGCCTCGCGTGGATCCGCACGGAGCGATTCGTCGGATGTGTCTTCACCGTCGGTCAACGCCGATAGCCACGCTGGGCGATCCTCCCCGACGACCGAAAGCAGTTGGACGGTCGCAGCGAGTTCCTCGGCGAAATCGAAGCCGACACGGCCTGCTGCTGCCGCGATTTCACTCCCATCCGTCGGGACGAGAACCGAGTCGACGGACCCGGGCGTCGTCGCTTTCGGGTTAACTGTTATCACCGGAACCGGTGCAGTTCGGACGACCTTGTCGGCGACGCTACCAACGATCGCACGCCCGACGCTCCCACGTCCGGCCGTTCCGATCACGATCGCATCGACATCCTGTTCCGTAGCGTATGTGATGATCTCCTTGGCTGGTATCCCTTCGCGGACCGCCGCAGTCGCCGCTATTCCCTGTTCGACCGCGCTGTCACGCAGGGACGCCGCCCGGTTACTCGACAGCTCTCGAAGTCGGGTGCGGATCGACGGCGAATCGCCCGCGTAGCCCGCCCCAGTAGCGATACTGCTGTCCGCGACCGAGAGGAGATGGACGTCCGCGTCACACTGTGTTGCGAGGTCGAACCCGCGTCGCGCGGCGGCTTCGGCCGGCTCGCTGCCGTCGGTCGGGATCAGGAGCGTCTCGAACGTCGTGGTGTGTGTGTCAGTCATCGTCCGTTTTTGTTGGCGTCACGTCTTCGTCCGTCGGTTTCGTGCTCTCGAGCTGTCCGGTCTCGTAGCCAGCCCAGTCGAACTTCTCCTGGAAGTAGATGGCGACGTAGACCAATGCGAGCAGCACCGGCACCTCGATCAGCGGCCCGATGACGGTCGCGAACGCGACCCCGGAGCCGACGCCGAAGACGGCGACGGCGACCGCGATCGCGAGTTCGAAGTTGTTCGAGGCGGCGGTGAAGCCGATGGCGGTCGTCGTCGAATAATCTGCGCCGATGCCACGGCCCATGCCGAAGCTGACGAGGAACATCACGACGAAGTAGATCGTCAGCGGGACCGCGAGCCAGACGACGTCGAGTGGCTGTACGAGGATTCGGTCGCCCTGCGTGGCGAACATCACGATCACGGTAAACAGCAGCGCGATCAGCGTGACGGGGCTGATCTTCGGGACGAACCGCTCTTCATACCACTCTTCGCCTTTCGCGCGAACCCCACCGAGCCGAGTCAGGATACCGCCGGCGAACGGGATGCCGAGGAAGATTGCGATCGCCCAGAACACCTGCTCGATCGTGACGTCGAACGTGCCGATGCCGGCGACGAGCGCGTCCATGCCCAACACCGGGGGCAGAAACAGCGCGAAAAACCAGATGTAGACCCCGTAGGTAAGGATCTGAAAGACGCTGTTGAACGCCACCAGGCCGGCTGCGTACTCGCTCGAGCCGTCGGCGAGGTCGTTCCAGACGAGCACCATCGCGATACAGCGGGCCATCCCGATGAAGATCAGGCCCAGGAAGTACTCGGGGTGGGCCGGGAACGGCGGGACCAGTCCGCTGAAGAAGATCACCGCGAGAATGAACATCAGCGTCGGGCCGATCAACCAGTTCTGCAGCAGGCTCAGGCTGAGCACGCGCCACTGGCTGAACACGCGGGGCAGCTGGCGGTAGTTGACCTTCGCCAGCGGCGGGTACATCATCGCGATCAGCCCGATCTCGACGAGGTGGAACCGCTGGATCGGTTCTACGACACCGGGGGCGACGTAGCCGAGTCCGACACCGATCCCCATCGCGAGGAAGATCCAGACGGTCAGATACTTATCGAGGAAATCCATCGACCGTGGGTCGCCACAGTCCGGACAGTCACAGTCGGCCCCGTGGTCGTGGTCGAGGTCACTCATCGACGCTCACGCTCCCCTCGAGAACCGTGACGAGCGCGACAGCCCGGTTGGTCGCCCGATACTTCTTCCAGCGGCCGTCCTTTCGTCCCTCGACGAGTCCCGCCTCGACGAGCGACGAGAGGGCGTGACTGAGGCCGCTTTCGGTCACGTCGACGACGGCGTTCAGTTCACAAACGCAGAGTTCTTCTTCGGCCGCGACGAGGACGCGGACGAGGGTATACCGCGTCTCGTTGGACAGCGCCGACAGGACGTCGAGTTCGGCCTCGGCTCGTTCCATCCCGAGTCCGGCCTCTAACGTGGTGAGTTCCTCGAGTCGGCGCTCGACGTCCTCGCTGCGACACTCCTCGAGTTCGTCGTCGAGATACCGCTGCAATCGGTCGGTCGCTTGTGCCATCACCAGTCACTTGAGTGCTCTTTCAATTAACTGTTGCGACATGCTCTCAGGCGTAGTGCAGTTAAATGCGCTATCGGGCCGAAAGTGGCTAAAAATTGTGTATGGCTGAATCGGTCCTATGGGTGAATAACTGAGTAGCGCTTCAATTGACTTGCGGATGAATTGGAGGCGATGGGTTGTGACCACGATTCGACTGCCAGCCGGATCGGTAGCCGAGGAACCCACAGCCGATGGACGTCCGCCGTGGGACCGAGGCACTCGGCGAATTCCACGGTCGTCCACCCGCGACCGTTACGAACCCTGTGTGGGACGACTCTCACTCCCGCGGGTGTCCTCGAGCAGCTCTCCCGGGGAGTCTACCTCTCGAGGGGGAGCGATCTCACCCCCACTCTCGGGCCCAGATAAACGCTTATTCGCTATACAAAATGGTGGCTGGTCGCACGGGTCCGGCGGGTGAGCTCATACGCACCGATCCACCAACTCGAGGGCGTTCGCGCGCTCTCCGCTGGAACTCGAGCGTATCGCGGCTTGCCAGCCGCGTTTTGGCCGGGGGCTATACCTGTAACAGCCCGCGCGGGCGCGTCGAATACACGTAACGGATAGCCACAACCGAACTGTCGACTACTGTAGTGACAATGGCTCACAGTACGAGGATGTGCGACAGTCCGGACGGTGACCGAACGAGTATGCGGATCGTCGACGCGGTAGCAATGCACCGGAAGGTCCAGCCCACCGACCTCGACGCTCCCCTGTATGCTGCGATCGATCCCGAAGCACTCGACCGGCTCGTCGACTCGCAAGTCGGCGGTGCCCTCAACGTTACGTTCGAGTACGCAGGCCACTCGGTCCGCGTCGACGGCGAGGGGCGTGTCACGGTCGACGGCGCCGTCCACGATTCGACGCTCGAGTCCACTCGCGAGGGGTGATGAGCCGGACAAATCGGCCTCGAGCGGAGGAGCCATCGATCGACGCGACCTACGACGAGTACCGGATCGACTCGACGACGTTCGTGATCATCGGCCACCCGACGAACGACGACGCCTGGATCCTCTCGGATTATACGGTCCCGATCGAGCGGTGACGGCCGTGGTCCCGATCGCCGGCGGCTGTGAAACCGTCGCAGGCGGGCGCGGGTTCGAGGCGACGATCGATTCCGCCGCTTCGAAGCGCTTATAGGCGAACGCTGGATACGTCCTGTCAGACTCGCTGGGCACGCGGACGCCAGCGGGCACCTGTCCGGCTCACGCCCACAGGTCGGGATGTGATCTCGCGACGCGGGATTGAACCAGGAAACGTCCGCGGGTGAAACATATGGCAAAGAGCTTCTACTCACACATCAAGGACGCCTGGAAGGACCCCGACGACGGCAAGCTCGGGGAGCTCCAGTGGCAGCGCAAACAGAAGTGGCGAAAGCAGGGCGCGATCGAGCGCATCGAGCGACCGACGCGTCTCGACAAGGCCCGCGAACTCGGCTACAAGGCCAAGCAGGGCATCATCGTCACTCGCGTCTCCGTTCGCAAGGGGACCGCCCGCAAGCAGCGCTTTACGGCCGGTCGCCGGTCCAAGCGCCAGGGCGTCAACCGCATCGGTCGACGCAAGAACATCCAGCGCATCGGTGAAGAGCGCGTCTCCCGCAAGTACCCCAACCTGCGCGTACTCAACAGCTACTGGGTCGGCGAAGACGGCAGCCAGAAGTGGTTCGAAGTGATCCTCGTGGATCCGAACCACCCGGCGATCCAGAACGACGACGACCTGAACTGGATCTGTGACGACGCCCACACGAACCGCGCGTTCCGCGGGCTGACGAACGCAGGCAAGGCCAACCGTGGCCTCCACACCCGCGGCAAGGGTGCCGAGAAGGTCCGTCCGTCCAACAACGGCGGCCAAGGCCGCGCGAAGTAACGCCGGTTCCGACACTCGATTTTTCGGTGCGATCGATCGAACCACTTGGAGTTAACTCGCTGGTCGTCGTACCGATCGGTATGACCGATCACGTTCTCGTCCCCGTCGACGACACCGTCAAGTCGACCGACGCCCTCGAGTTCGCCTGCACCGAGTACCCGGACGCGTCGATCACCGCGCTCCACGTCGTCGATCCCGGCGACTTCTACGCGGCGACGGGGGTCGAAGGCGGCGCGATGGCGAACTACGAGCAGATCAAAAACCACCACGAAAAGTACGCCGAGGAGATCCTCGAGTCGGCTCGCGAGCGGGCGGCCGAGCTCGGTCGTGAGATCGAGACCGACCAGGTCGTCGGCGCCGTCTCCAGATCGATCGTCGACTACGCGGCCGACCACGACGTCGACCACATCGCGATCGGGAGCCACGGTCGGACCGGCGCGAGTCGCATTCTCCTGGGGAGCGTCGCCG
>LKMK01000009.1 GCA_001563805.1 Natrialbaceae archaeon B1-Br10_E2g2 | reverse complement strand
GGCGGTGATCGGTCGCCGAGCCGACCCCGAGACACTCGCCCGCGAGATCCAGCGTCGCCGGTTCCGGGAGTGGGTCACCCCCGTCGAGTCGTACACGCCACAGGGGGCCGTCAACGTCGTCGAGGTGCTGGCGCTCGGCGACCTGGTCAACCTCGCGATCGATACGCGCCGGCGCGTCCTCTACCACCGACCGGTCGACGAGTACATCGTCGTCGACGGCAGTACGCTGTTCAAGTACGCACCGGACGACGACCGCTCGATCGGAGTGACCGAGGCGTTCGGGATGGCCTTAGAGGACGTCGGGCCGATACCGTCGCCACCGCAGCCGGAACCCGACCCGTTCGGCGAGGAGGGCCGGGATGACTGATCCCCTCCCCAGCCGGAGGGAACCGGGAGCGATCTCGCGCCGGAACGTGCTCGCCGCCGGACTGACGGCGGTGACGGGACTCGGCGTCGCACACAGCATCGTCGGGAGCGAGGGCTTCCACACGGCTGTCACCGATCGGGAGTCGATCGTGACGGTCACGGACGACGCCGACGGACTCGTCGGCCTGACCGTCGCAGAGACGGTCCGCCGGAAGACGGTGGCGTCGCTCGCGACCGTCCGGAACAACGCGGGCGTACCGCTGTCCGTTACGGTCGCGCTCGAGACGTGTAGCCAGGGCGTCCTGTTCGGCCCCGGCGGCGGACAGGGGTGTTCGGTGTCGTTCACGCTCCCGGCCGGGCAGTCGAGCGAGATAAGCGTCGACGCGGACGCCGCGGCCAACACGCAGCTCCCGTTCGTCGTCTCCGGCGAGGCGGCCGGGACGGGTTTTTCGTTCTCGCTGTCCCGCGAGACGACGGCCGTCGCCGGCCCACAGACGGACGCGATCCGGATCCGCCGAATCCAGCTGTTCCGGACCCGCGCCGAGACGGACGAGTGGACGATCCGCCGGCTGACGGTCGAGAGCGACGCGGCCGACATAGCGCGGATCGACCTGGTCGTCCGCGAGGTGGCGACCGGTGTCGTGGTGAGCACGACGGCGATCACCGGCATCGGCGAGGCGGTTTACGACGCCCGCCAGCAGGGCAACGAGCCGGCGCTCGTTCTCTCCCCGGACCAGCCGTCGAACGGCGTCGACGGGACCATCACCTACGAACTCACGGTCACGGCCGTCGACGTCGACGGGAACGTCGCCTCGGCGACGGCGACGGACTGAACTGACAGCCGGGACGGGTCACTGGGGGTTCTCGGCACGCCCGAGGAACGGCCGTGCTCGCGCCGATCGTCGACCGCGACGGGTCACGTTCTGGTCCAGTTGCTCGAGTTGACGACCGAGTTCGAGGCCCCCGAGAAAGTCGATGGCTCTCGAGTGTGAGGAGGAGGTCGGAGCGCCGAGGCTGACCTGATCAGTAGCTGCGTTCCCCGATAGTGACTCCTCCCGAACACTTAGGTCGGTAGCTACGTTGCCAGAATTGACCTCTGTCCAACAGTTAGGCCAGTAGCTACTTTCCCTGCCAGCGACTGCTCTCGAACGAGTGGACAAGATGAGTCTCGAGAGTGGACGACGGACGGAGACGTACGCGACGCTGGTGGAAGCCGAGGGCCCGGACGAAGAAAAGAGCCGGGAGCAGCTACGTCGGGAACGCGACGAGTGGCGACACCTGTTCGATCAGCTGATCGCGAAGTTCCCGGAACCGATCTTCGCGGTCGATCACGAGCGGCGGCTCCGGTACTTCAACGAGGCGGCGGAAGAGGCCTACGACCGATCGCGCGAGGAAGCGATCGGAACGCCGGGACACGACTTCTTCGGCACGGAGGGGGAGTCCGAGATTCTCGCCGAAACCATCGCCCGTACCGGCGAGACGATCTGGGAGAAGGAGTTCCGGAAAGTCCCGACGCCGGACGGGCACCTCTGGAACCGGTCGATGGGCGTGCCGATGGAGACCCTCGAGGGCGAGGTGATCGGCGCCGTCGAGATGACGCCGATCGTCACCGACACCGTCGAGTCGAGCAACCGAATGGCCGACGCCCAGGAGACGGTCACGGAGGAGGTCCAGACGGCCTCGAGTGAACTCAAAGCCTCCACCGAGACGATCCACGAACGGGCCGAGGAGATGCGCTCGATCGCGACCGAGCAGTCCCGACAGATCGGCCAGACGAGCGGCGAGATCGCGAACCTGAGCGCCACGATCGAGGAGGTCGCCTCGACGGCGAAGTCGGTCGAAGAGGAAAGCAGCAACGCGGAGGAACTCGCCAGAGAGGGCCACGAGTCGGCGACCGCCGCGATCGACGTGATGGACTCCGCGACGACGACCGCCGACGAGATGACCGACGACTTCGCGGAACTCACGGCCCGCCTCGAGGAGATCGATGCGATCGCGGACGTCATCGACGACATCGCGAACCAGACGAACCTGCTTGCGCTGAACGCCTCGATCGAGGCCGCGAACGCCGGCGAGGCCGGCCAGGGCTTCGCAGTCGTCGCGAACGAGGTGAAGTCCCTCGCCGAGGAGTCCCAGACGGAAGCGGCGAACATCGACGAGACGATCGGCGAGGTCCAGACGACCGCCGACCGGACGATCGAGGCCATCCGGGAGACGAACCGCGAACTCGAGGACGCCGTCGCGGAGGTCGAGGAGGTCGTCGAGAACCTCGCGGCGATTTCGGCAGCCGCGACGCAGACGGCCGAGGGCATCCGCGACGTCGCGACCGCAACCGACGACCAGGCCGCCAGCACCGAAGAAGCCGCGTCGATGGCCGAGAACGCCGCCGAAGCGTCGGATCGACTCGTCGAAGAGCTCACGGAGATCGTCGAGTCGGTCGACGAGCAGTTCGAACGCGTCACGGCGATCGACGGAACGATCGACGACCTCGAGCGGACGATGTCCGAGATCGACCTCTGAAACCGACACGGTCCCCGGAATCCCCGAGTGAGCGCCCGCGAAGGGAAAACGTGTTACGCCCGCCGCCCCGACTCACGCGACATGACCGTTCTGGACGACGCCCGCTCGCTGCTCGCGACGGGACCGGTCTGTGACTCCTGTCTCGGCAGACCCTTCGCCGACCGGAGTTTCGGACTGACAAACGGCGAGCGCGGCCGTGCGCTGCGTACCGCCGTTGCACTGGAAGACGACGACGACTTCGAGCCCGACGGCCCCGAGGAGTGCTGGGTCTGTGAGGGCTACTGCGGCACGTTCGACGCCGTCGCCGACGTCGTCGTCGACGAACTCGAGGGGACCCACTTCGAAACCTACCAGGTCGGCACCCGCGTGCCGCCGCTGGTCGAGGAGAACGAACGCCTGGCCCGCGAGGACGCCGGCCTCGAGCCCGACGTCGGCGAGTCGGTCAAACGCGAGGTGAACCGGGAGGTGGGCCGTCGCGTCGGCGCGAAGTCGGGCGCCGAGGTGGACTTCGACCGCCCGGACGTCCTCGCCGTGGTCGACCTCGAGGCGTTCGACCCGCTCGAGGCGCTGGATTCGGGCACCGTGACGAGCCACGCGGTCGACGTCCAGGTCAACCCGGCGTTCGTCTACGGGCGCTACCGCAAGATCGAGCGCGACGTTCCACAGACGGAGTGGCCCTGCCGGGAATGTGGCGGCAGCGGGATCCAGCTCGGTGACGACGGCGAAGAGCCCTGTGAGTACTGCGGCGGCTCGGGCTACATGTACGATACCAGCATCGAACAGACCGTCAGGCCCCACGTCGTCGAGGCGATGGCCGGCGACGAAGGCAAATTCCACGGCGCCGGCCGCGAGGACGTTGACGCCCGCATGCTCGGCGAGGGGCGCCCGTTCGTCCTCGAGGTGAAACGACCACGGCGACGCGATCCGGATCCCGCCGAACTCGAGCGAGAAATCAACGACGCGGCCGACGGACGGGTCGAGGTCGAGGGGCTCCGACTCGCCACCTACGAGATGGTCGAACGCGTCAAAGAACACGACGCGAGTAAACACTACCGCGCCGACGTCGAGTTCGGCGAGCCGGTCGACGAGGGCGCCTTCGAGACCGTACTCGAGGAACTCTCGGGTACCACCGTCGAGCAGTACACCCCACAGCGCGTCGACCACCGGCGGGCGAACCTCACGCGCGAGCGGACCGTCTACGAGATCGACGGCGACCTGCTCGAGCCCACGCGGGCGGAGGTTCGCGTTCACGGCGAAGGCGGGCTCTACATCAAAGAGCTAATCAGCGGTGACGAGGGCCGAACCGAGCCGAGTCTCGCCGGCCTGCTCGAGATCGACGCCGAGGTGACGGCGCTCGACGTCACCGGCGTCGAGGGCGAGGACGAACCGTTCGAACTCGAGGCGTACTTCAGGGATAGCGAAGAGCGTCGTGACGAGTAAAAACCGCGCTCAGAGTCCGAGTGCGGTGGTGATCCGTTCGCGAACGTCGAGCAGGCGCTCGTCGGTTCGCTCGCGCGGACGCTCGACGTCGACGTCGATGCGGTCGACGACCGTTCCGGGCTGGCTGCCGAGGACGACGACCCGGTCCGCGAGGTAGGCCGCCTCCTCGACGTCGTGGGTGACGAGGACGACCGTCGCCTCGACGCTGTGCCAGACCTCGAGCAGGAACGCCTGCTGTTCGACCTTCGTCAACGCGTCCAGGGCGCTGAACGGCTCGTCGAGCAGGAGCGCCTCGGGCTCGTAGGCCAGCCCGCGGGCGAGTGCGACGCGCTGGGCCATCCCGCCGGAGAGTTCACCCGGGAGTGCCGTCTCGAACCCCTCGAGCCCGACCCGCTCGAGCAGGTCGTCGATCTCCGCGTCGGAGGCGTCGTCCGGGGCGGCGAGGCGAACGTTCTCGCGAACGGTCGCCCAGGGCAGCAGTCGGGGGTCCTGGAACACCACGCCCACGTCGGCACTCCCGCCGTCGTCGACGGGCGTGTCGTTTACCGTCACCCGGCCGTCGAAGTCGGGCTCGAGGCCCGCGAGCACCCGAAGGAGGGTACTCTTTCCACACCCCGATGGGCCGACGACGGCGACGAACTCGCCGGGGGCTGCCGTGAAGTCGACGTCGGTCAGTGCGATCGTATCGTCGTACCGTTTGGTCAAATTTTGAACATCGAGCATTGAAGATCACCAGTAGACGACGCGTCGCTGGATCGCCTTCACGCCGAGATCGGAGAGGTTCCCGAAGAAGGCAAACAGGAGGATCGAGCCGATGATGATGTCGGGTCGCGAGAGCGTCCGGCCGTCGCTCAGTAGGAACCCGATCCCCTGACTCGCCGCGATGAGTTCGGCCGCCACGACGAACATCCACGCGAGCCCGACGCCGCCGCGGATCCCGACGAGCAGACTCGGGAGCGCGGCCGGAAACACCACGTTCCGGAGCGCCGTCGGCCAGCCGACGTCGTAGACCTCGACGACCTCTCTCAGTTCGTCGTCGACGTTACGGATGCCGGTCGAGAGGTTGAGGTACACCGGAAAGAACGCGCCGAGCGCGATGAGCGCGACCTTCGCGCCCTCGCCGATGCCGAACCACAACAGGAACAGCGGCACCCAGGCGAGCGAGGGGATGTTCTTCATGCTCTGGAAGAGCGGGTCGAACAGGTCGCTGACGAGGGAGAACAGTCCCGTCGCGGTCCCGAAGACGATCCCGACAGTGACGCCGAAGAGAACGCCCAGCGCCACCCGCTGGAGGGTAATAAAGACGTGGCCCCAGAGTTCGCCGGTCGCGGCCATTCCGTAGAGCGTGGTGGCGACCGTCAGCGGCTCGGGGAGCTGGTGGGTCGAGAAGACGCCGGTGACGACGAGGAGGTGCCAGACGACGACCAGGATCGTCGGCACGACCAGCCCGAGGACCAACCGGAGCCACTCGAGCGAGGGCACCGACTGCCGATCGAGCCACCGCCGACTTCGCTCGTCGACCGTCGCCATCACTCGATCACCGACGCTGCCGTCTCCGTGTCGATCAGTTCGTCGATACTGGTCCGGAGATCGGCCCCCTCGCCGACCAGCCCCTCCCGCTCGAGGATCGGCGCGAGATCCGAGAGCAGCTCGCGGTGCTCCTCGCCCGGAGCCGGCGTGGAGAGGTCGGTTCGGTCGACGAAGACGCGCTCTGCGACCTCCTGTGACAGCTCCGACTCGTCGGCGAGGATCTCGGCGGTGGCGTCGGGGTTGTCGATCGCCCACTCCCGGCCTCGTTCGTACGTCTCGAGTACTCGCTCGACGTCGTCGGGGTGGTCAGCCAGGAACTCCTCGAGCACGTTGAGAAAGCCGTACGTGTTGTACTCCGGACGACGGTAAAACAGCTCGACGTCGGCTTCCAGCTCGAGTTCGGCCATGTGCGGGTCGAGGCCGGCCCACGCATCGACGTCGTCCTGGACGAGCGCGGACTGACCCTCCGAGTGCTGCAGATCGACGATTTCGACGTCCTCCTCGCTCAATCCGGCGTCCTCGAGCGCCTTCAGGAGGAAGAAGTGTGGGTCGGTCCCGCGCGTCGCGGCGACGTCTTTTCCCTCCAGGTGGGCGACGTCTTCGATCCCGGCGTCGGCCTTCGCGACGAGCGCCGTCCACTCGGGCGTCGAGTAGACGTAGGGAGTCCGGATGGGGACGTCGTTGGTCCGGGCCATCAGGGCTGCAATACCGGCCGTCGAGGCGAACTCCGCCGCTTCGCTCTGGGAGTACTCGTTCGCCTCGTTGCTCCCGAGGCTCAACACCCACTCGATCTCGACGTCGTCGTCTGCGAACTCGGCCTCGAGCCACCCATGCTCGCGCAGCACGAGGCTCACGGGATTGTAGTACGCCCAGTCGAGCGTGATCGACCGCGTCGCCGACCCGGTGCAGCCGGCGACGAACGGTGCCGTGATCGTCGCGCTCGCCGCGCCGAGGAACGTTCGTCTTTCCATGTCGTGTCGACGAAGGGCCCGTTTCGCCAAAGTAATATTCCTACTGGAAATACTGACAGTGACTTATGATGCTTATGAGTTATTTTCCGGTGGCGGGAGCGGGGCTGGACCGTCCAAAGCGGCCGATTCGGGGTTCGAGGTCGGATTCGTCGGTCCAGCCCCCACGTCTCGAGAATCGGCCAGTACCGCCGATATCGGGGAGTCGAGGTATCGGCCGCTACGGACCGAACGCCCGCACCAGACCCATCGTATGAGGGGGTTTCGCCTCCACGAGGACGTCGGAGGCGGACCACGGTGGCGAACGGAGAGCAAGGGATTAGTTCCCGGCCGAACCAGTCGTCGTATGGTCAGATTCGGCGTCGACGAGGCGGGGAAGGGACCGGCGCTCGGATCGATGTTCGCCGCGGCCGTCTACTGTGACGATCCCAACGCGCTGCCGGGTGGGATCGCCGACTCGAAACGCCTCGCCCCCGCCCGCCGCGAGGAACTCGCCGCCACGCTGTGTGAGGACGACCGAATCGCCGTGGGCGTCGCCGAGATCACGGTCGCACGGATCGACGACCCGGAGACGGACATGAACTCGCTCGCGGTCGCCGCCCACGCCGAGGCGATCGCGAACGCCGTCGTCGACCTCGAGCCCGACGCAGTCGCCGGTGACGCCATTACAGGACTCTGTGACGCCTGTGACACCGACGCCGACCGGTTCGCCCGGAGAGTGTCCGAGGCCTGTGCAGACCTCGAGGTTCCGCTCGAGCTCGACGCTCGTCACGGGGCCGACGACGAATCACCGATCGTCGGCGCGGCGAGTATCGTCGCCAAAGTCGAACGCGACGCCCACGTCGCCGACCTCGCCGCCGAGTACGGCGACGTCGGCAGCGGCTATCCGAGCGATCCGACCACACGCGCGTTCCTCGAGTCCTACGTCCACGGCCACGGCGAGTTACCCGCCTGCGCCCGCGAGTCGTGGTCGACCTGCCGGGACGTCCTCGCGGCCGCCGAACAGACCGGGCTCGGGCAGTTTCGCTAGCCGGCGCGACCCGGCCGCCATCCCACACTGTTACGGATGGCGGGGCCGAACCCGTTCGCATGGCGGAAGCGATCGGCGTCCTGCTGTTCCTGGTTCTGCTGAGCCTGGTCTTCGGGCTGAAGTGGTACGGACTGCACTGGTACGAGCCGACCTCGGGAGACGAAGACGACGAGCGAACCGAGGAGTGACCTGAAACCTCGTCGCTCGAGAGTCGAAACCTCGCGAGAACGGCTACGAGAAAGGCGGTGTGAGTGCAGGGCTACTTGTCCGTCAGCAGGCGCTGGAGGATGTCACCGTAAGCCGGTCGGGTGACGAGCACGCCGATCAGCACGCCCAGGATCGTGATGATGGCGAACCCACGCAGGTCGCCCAGGCTCAGGACGGCCAGCGGCGAGAGCGCGATGATCGTCGTCGCCGCCGCGGCGCCGATGATCCAGAACGCCTTGCGGAAGCGCGACTCGAACACCCGCCTCGAGTTCACGTCGCCGTCGTCCATCACCTCGTCGGCGATGATAACGAGGTCGTCGACCCCGGTACCGACGACCGCGATGAACCCGGCGACGTGCGAGAGGTCGAGCGGCATGCGTATCAGCGCCGCGAAGCCGAGCAGGATGACGACCTCGGCCGACGCGGTGAGGATCATCGGAACGGCGACTTTCGGGTTCCGGTAGCGCAGGAAGATCATCCCGGCGACGGTCAACACCGAGAGCCCGCCGATCAGCAGCGAGTAGAGCTTGAACTGGTCGGCCAGTGCGGGCTGGAGCGAGTAGGTCTGCTCCTGATCGAAATCGAGCGGCGCGGTCAGCGCCCCGGAGTTCAGGTTGACCGAGAGCTGGTAGGCGTCCTGCTGGGTCGGGACGATCATCCGGAACGAGGGGCTATTGACCCACTCGCCGGTCTGCATGCTCCCGCCGAGATCCTGGCTCATACTGTGAGCGTCGACCACGTCGTCGTCGACGACGGTGAGCAGACACCACTGCGGGTTGTCGGGGTCGAAGTCGAACTCGCCGGCTTCACGGTCGTGGATGGTACACTGCCCCAGTCCGTCGCCGGTGAAGCCGAGATCGTTCATCGACGACTGGTAGTTCTCGGCAGGGCTCGTCCCATCCTCGCCTTCGGTGTCGTCGACGGAGATCGGAACGTAGTGTTGATCCTGCTGTTCGTCGTAGGAGGCCGATCCCGGATCGGCGATCTCCTCGTTCTGGAGGACGGTCGTGTTGGTCTGGTTGCCGTCGTCGTCGGGGTGGTACGCGACGATTCGGACGTCTCCGCGTTCGGTCAACAGGTCCCGGAGCTCGTCGGGGTCCATACCGGGGACCTCGGTGACGATGTAGTACTGGCCGCCGATAGTCGCCTCCTGGTAGACCTGTCCGCCGTCGAGGCCACCCTCGTTGATTCGCAGGTCGATCGTCTCGATGATCTCGTCGCGTGTCTGCTGGGTGACGCCGTCTTCGATGTCGTCTTCCGTGACCTCGAGTCCGGCCTCCTGTAACGCATCGGCGAACTCGGCGTGGGAGACGTCGTCTCTGAATATCTCGGCGGTGTACCGGTCGTTGTCCTCGTCGTAGCGGACCCGCGTGTCGGCCGCCTCGAGGTCGGCCTCGTCGTAGTCGTACCCGAGGATCGTCGACTCGACGTCGTGTTCTTCGCCGGGTTCGATCTCGAGGTTGTCAGCCATGATCCCGACCGGCGGCGCAGCGACGCGGGAGCCGCCGTCGAGCCCGAGGCCGTACTCGAGGTTCGTGAGCGTCTCGTCGACCTGGGCGTCGTCGTCGGCGATGCTCTCGTCGGCGATGATCCCGCCGGGGATGAACAGCGCGACGAGCGCGAAGCCGACGAAGCTGACGATCATGATCAGCCGCCAGTACTCTTTGAGGAAGGCTTTCACCCCCATCAGCGACTCACCCCGTGGAACTTGTACCAGCGAAGCATGCTCAGGTTCAGCATGTAGGTGTTCATCAGGTCGGCTGCGAGGCCAACGAACAGGATGATCCCAATCGACGCCAGCAGTTCGACGCCGAAGAGGTAGGCGGTGACACCCATGACGAGCATCGCCATCATCGACGTCACCGTCATCGTGATCCCCGTTCGCATCGCACGGTGGGTGCTCTCGAAGAAGTCACCCTCCCGGCGTAGTATGTGATTGTTCAACAGGATGTCCGAGTCCACCGAGTACCCGATCAACATCAACAGCGCCGCGACGGTCCCCAGCGAGAGCTGGATGCCGACGATCGACATGAACGCGAGCGGGATCACGATGTCCGAAAACGCCGAGACGACGATCGCGATCGAGGGAACGAACGTTCGGAACAGGACGAACGCGATGACGCTCATGCCGAGAAACGCCACGGCGAGGCCGAGCAGCGCGGTCTGCTGGGTCTGTTCGGCGAACGCCGGCGAGGCCGTCGACTCCTGCTGGACGATCGAGGCGTCACCGTCGGCCTCGAGGTTGGCCTCGGCCTGTTCGGTCAACGCCTGGATCGCATCCCCGTCTTCGATACCGGCGAACTGGACGGTGTACTGATTCTCGACTCCGGGGGCCTGGACGGCCTGGATGGAGTCGGGCTCTACGTCGAATGCGTTCTGTATCTCTTCTTCGGACGACGTCGTCTGCACCGTCAGCTCGGCGCCACCGGCGAAGTCCATTCCCAGCTGGACGGGCGTGCCATAAACCAGAAACGAACCGCTCAACACGAGCAGTGCGACCGCGAGGACCGCAAGTGGCACCGCCGCGAGCTGGCGGTTGCTGTACCGGGTGTACTGTACCTCCGGTACGTCGAAATACCCCATGTATCCGTCCACTGGCGGTCGCCCAAAGTAAGCCTTCTCAATTTCTACAGCATGTTTCGCGAGTATATTATCGAAATTTACCCGGCATTCTTGCCGCTCGAGCGCGTAACAACGGTAATGACGGTCGAATCAGGTCAGAAAGGCGACCGACGCGACGCGATCGACGACGAGCCGTCGGCCGAGCGCGTCGTGGTATCGTATCCCGAAGACCTCTCGGAGTGGGGTCGGTTTCAGGTCGAGAAACCGTCGTTTCGCGCGTTCCTTCGAAAGACCCGTGACCGGGCACGCCAGGGTGACGTCTGGGAGGAGTTCGTCGGCGTCGGCTGCTGTGGAAATACGCTCGACGTCCCGCTTCGTGTCGAACGCGTCGAGGGAGGGTCAGTGATCGGCGACGACACCGAGATCGAGTACGACGTCCGAGGGGCCTGCGGAATTCAGGGGAGCTGGCGCGTCCAGAGCAAGGGCGGCCCAGGGAAGGCCTGACCGGTACCGACGTGTCGACGGCGGTCGATCCGGTTCACTCCGGCAGGTAGCGGACGCTCAAGACGTCGTCGTCGGCCGATCGGCGCACCTCGACGCGGACGGCCTCGAGACGAGCCGCGCGGGCGATCGTCTCGTCGTCCTCGAGGACGTCCTGGGCGGCCGCCTCGACGTCCTCGCCGGGAACGGGGAAGACGTGGATCTCGCCGGTTCCGGCCCGTTCTTCGGTCACGAGGTCGCCGACGTCGGCGTCGGCGGCGAGGTCTTTGGAGTGCTGGGTGGGTTCGAGGTCGCTGTCGACCAGCTCGATCGATCGTCGCCCGTCGACCGCGACGACCTGCCAGGTCACCTCGAGCGGCGGATCCGGTGCCACGGTCGCCTCGAGGACGTCGTGGAGCTCGAGCCCGGGGTTCGAGGCGAGCGTGTGGACCTGTGCGGTCTCGACGTCGCGGACGACGGCCGACTCGGGTTCGGCGTGCGTAACGACGAACGTACCCGTCTTCTCGGTCATGGGCCGAGGTAGGCGGCCGGTCGGTTTCGGGGTTTCGCATTCGATCGGTGGCGGACGTCGGGAAGCCACCTGGAGGAAACCTCCCACACGGCGGGGACCAACAGGTGGGCTTTTGGCGACCCGGTTCGTTCCACCGAGTATGGACGGTTCACCACTCCTGAAAGTCTGCTACGGGCTCACAGCCCTGTACGGTCTCGCGAGCCTGCTGGCCCCGAAGCGTGTGATCGCGGCTTCCCTGAAACTCTGGAGCGTCGGCTTCGAGAACGTCTCGGCGCTCGAGGCGCGACCGTGGTACGCTCGCCACGCTCGAGCGGTCGGCGCCGGGATGGTCGTCACCGGCGCCGTCGGCTGTCTGCTCCAGCGTCGGGCGAGCGACGCCGAGCCAGCCGAGGAGCCGGAGATCATCGAGACCGAGGACTGAGACGGGTTCCCGGCCCATCCGACGCCGAACGGGTTTTCGAGCGCCCACGACGGCGGCCCACCGCTTTACTGTCCCCATGACGCAACGTCTTTAGCCCGGGCGCTCGCCCACTCGAGCATGAACGTCGACATCGGGAACGCGCTGGCGTCGGTCGCCTCGCCGGGCATCTCGAGGGAGGGCCTCGAGCGCCTGGACGAGCAGGTCGCCGTCGCACACGAGCGTATCGAGCGCGGAATGGCGGATGGAGAACACGGCTACGAGGCGCTGAATCTGCCGGAGAAGACCGATCCCGACGAGATCCGGGCGGCGGTCGAGCCGGTCGCCGACTGCGAGGCGCTGGTCACGGTCGGCATCGGCGGCAGCGCCCTCGGCGCGGCGACGATCGTCGACGCGCTCGAAGCCCAGGGCGACGGCACCGACACCGTCTTTCTCGACAACGTCGATCCCGCGTGGATCTCGCGTCGACTCGAGGGGTGTTCGCTCTCCGAGACGGCGATCAACGTCGTCTCTCGCTCGGGGACGACCGCGGAGACGCTGGCGAACTTCCTCGTCGTCCGCGAGGCGTTCGACTCCGCGGGCGTCGACTGGACCGACCGGACGATCGTTACCACGGGCGAGTCCGGCCCGCTCCGTGAGCTGGCCGACCGCCACGACCTGCCCGCCCTGAACGTGCCAGACGGCGTCCCCGGCCGCTACGCCGCGCTGTCGGCCGTCGGGCTGGTCGCCGCTGCCGTCTGCGACCTCGACATCGAGGCGATCCTCGAGGGTGCGGCCGCCGAGCGCGAGAGCCTGACCGGCTCGCTGTTCGACTGCCCGGCCTACGCCTACGGGGCGACCGCCTACGCGCTCGACGGACGCGGTGCCGCCGTCAACGCGATGATGCCCTACGCCGAGTCGCTCGAGACGTTCGCCGAGTGGTTCGCCCAGCTGTGGGCCGAGAGCCTGGGCAAAGACGACCTCGGGCAGACGCCGGTTCGGGCACTCGGCGCGACCGACCAGCACTCCCAACTGCAGTTGTACCGGGCCGGCCCCAGCGACAAACTCGTCACGTTCGTCACGCCGCAGGCGCGCGAGGACCGGTCGATCCCCGACACCGACGTCGAGGATCTCGCGTACCTCGGCGACGCGACCCTCGGCGAGTTGCTCGAGGCGGAGTTCGAAGCCACCGAGGCTAGCCTCGCCGCCGCAGGCCAGCCGAACGTTCGGATCGAACTCGAGCGCGTCGACGCCGCCGAACTCGGTGGCCTCCTGTACGGACTGGAAGCCGCCTGCGTGCTCGCGGGCGAACTGTACGGCGTGAACACGTTCGAACAGCCGGCCGTCGAGTGGGCGAAGAACGCGACTCGCGGACTGCTCGGCGGTGGCGAGTTCGAGGAGGCCGACGCCGTCGCGGCGAAGACCGAACTGCGCGTCGAACGGTAGCGGCTCCGGACGCCGACCGAGAGCCCACGGCTAGCTGGCGCGCTCACGAACGGAGTCCATATCAGTCTCGAGGAGAATACCAGCGTAATGACAGCGACGAGGCAGGGCGACGACGCGAGACTCGAGTCCGACGTCGTCCTCGCGGTCGGTCTCTCCCTCTCGGCAGCGACGCTCGCTGCTGCTGCCGTTCCGGTTCGCCGCGGCGTCGACGAGCCCGCCATCTGGCTGGCCGCCGGCTTCGCGTTGCTCGCCACCGTCACCTTCCTCTCGCGGCGGTACGGGGTCGTCGAGCGACGGATCGGCGGGCCGCTCGCGGCCGGCTCCGGCGTGCTCGTCGTCCTCTTTTCGGGGTACGCGATCAACCGGGGCGTCCTCGGCTCGATCGTCCTGCCGGGGCTCGAGTGGTCGTTCTCGCTCGTGTTCACGGCGTTTCTCGTCGGCGCGGGCGTCGTCGCCCTCGGCGTCGCCGACTACGCGGGCATCTCCGGCCGCGGACTGAAACGACGGACGGTGCAGTTCCTCGAGATGCTCGCCGTCGGATCGATCGGGCTGCTCGCGATGTTCATCGCACAGGTGCTGCTGGCGGCGCCCGCAATCTTCCTCCTGGGATCGCTTTCCGAACTCCAGTGGATGGTCCTGACGTATCTCTCGTTTGCGCTCGGGCTCGGCTCGGTCGCGGTCGGCTACCTGCGATTCCGTGGCTATGGGCTGTCGTACATCGACCTCGAGGTGCCGACGGTTCGGACGGTGCTGTGGACGGTCGGCGGCCTGCTGGTCCTGTTCGGGATTCTCGTCGGTGCCTCGTGGCTGATGAACGTCGCGGGCGTCGAGACGGCGGGGCACGGGACCGTCGAGGAGGCCGAACAGAACCCCGAGTTGCTCGTCGTCATCGTCCCGGCGATGATACTGTTCGTCGGCCCGTTCGAGGAACTGCTCTACCGTAACGTCATCCAGAAGTCGATGTACGAGCGCTTCTCACGATACGGGGCGGTCGTCGTCTCGAGCGTCGTCTTCGCGTTCGTCCACGTCCTGGCGTACGCGACTGCGGGACCCGGACAGGTACTCGCGAGCCTGGCGATGATCTTCGGGCTGTCGCTCGTGCTCGGCGTGATTTACGAGCGAACGGAGAACCTGCTCGTTCCGGCGGTGATCCACGGCGTGTTCAACGCGGTCCAGTTCTCGATGCTCTACTTCGTCTGATCGAGACGACCTGCCACGGAAGGCCAGGAAACGGCCTCGAAGCGGCTACTGTGGGTTCTTCCGTGCGAGTTCCGTACCGCAGATCGGACAGCGGTCTTTCTGCTCGTCGAACTCCCGGCCACAGCCCTGACACTGGTAGTGCCAGTGGCGCTGTTCGTCGATCCCCTCGCGGGCGATAACCTCGACGTCGACGGCGAGTTTCTCGGCGACGTTCTGCATCGCGTAATCGTCGGTGACGAGCGTGGCGTCGAGTTCGAAACTCGCAGCGATGAGCCGAACGTCGGTCTCGGAGAGCACCTCGAGGTCGCCCGATTCGCGGGCTGCACGCTGTACTTTCTCCGTGGTGTCGTCGTTGGGGATGTGGACGTACATCCCGGAGCCTTCCATCGCGTCGTAGCGATAGGCGCTCTCGTCTTCGAGTTCCTCGCGGACGAGCGGGATCGTCGCAGTCTGTTCTGTCGTGTGGAAGTCGTGGATAAAAGCCGAGGAGTCGAGAACGTACATACCGTTAGCGCTTGACGACGATGTAGTCTTTGACCGCCTGGACGCGGTTGACGGGGACGAGAAATCGGCCTCGGTCGTCGAGGTCGAAGTCGACCGTGTGCGTCGGGACGTCTTCGTGCGGCTCGACGACGAGGTCGTGGAGTTTACCGGATTTGAGGTCCATGGTGATGTTGTGAAGCAATCCCAGCTCGGTCCCGTCCGAGCCCATGACGGATTTATCCGAGAGGTTCTCCGCGAGTATGTTGCTCATGCTACCCCGTACTGACTAGTCGGTATTAAAAACCACGGGGACGCTACAACGAGCCGTCATCGAGTCGGTTTTGGCGGCATCTCAGCCGACGCAGTTCGCGAGTCTCGACCGGCGCGGCCCGCGGCGTTCGATCGATGCGCTCGAACGGATGAGTCCCCGGCCGTCGCCCCGAGTCCGAGGACCGATCGCTCGAGTACGAAGTGGTTGTATGACCATCACGATCGTAGCGAAGCGGGAACAACACGGATGACGATGGGTTTAACTACTGCCCTGCGGACCGACTATACAAGACCTTCTCGGTGGTTCATCATGTCGGATACGGACACTCGCGACCCCACATCTCTCAGGACCCCGATCGTCGCCGTCCTCGGACACGTCGATCACGGTAAGACAAGTCTCCTCGATAAGATCCGCGGCTCCGCGGTGATCGAGGGTGAAGCAGGTGCGATTACCCAGCACATCGGCGCGACGGCCGTCCCGTTAGACGTCGTCTCACAGATCGCTGGCGAGCTCGTCAATCCGGACGACTTCGACCTCCCCGGACTGCTCTTCATCGACACGCCTGGCCACCACTCCTTTACCACGCTTCGCTCCCGGGGTGGCGCGCTCGCGGACATCGCCATCCTCGTCGTCGACGTCAACGACGGCTTCCAGCCCCAGACGCTCGAGGCTCTAGACATTCTCAAACGCTCTCAGACGCCCTTTATCGTCGCCGCGAACAAGATCGACACCGTCCCCGGCTGGAACCCGAACGAAGACACCCCCATCACCGCGACCTACGAGTCCCAGTCCGACCGAGTGACGGGCCGACTCGACGAGAGCCTCTATCAGATCATCGGCAACCTCTCGGACGAAGGCTTCTCCGCCGACCTCTACTGGCGGGTCCAGAACTTCCAGCGCAACGTCGGCGTCGTCCCCGTCTCCGCGATGACCGGCGAGGGCGTTCCCGACCTGCTCGCGGTCATGATGGGGCTCTCCCAGCGATACATGAAAGACGAGATGGAGATCGACGTCGCCGGCCCCGGCGTCGGTACCGTCCTCGAGGTCAAAGACGAGAAAGGGTTCGGAACGACGATCGACATGGTGCTCTACGACGGGACGATCAAAGCCGACGACCGGATCGTCGTCGGCGGCCAGAACGATCCCATCGTCACCGACGTTCGCGCCTTGCTCCAGCCCCGACCGCTCGCCGAGATCCGAACCGAGAGTCGGTTCGAGAAAGTCGACGAGGTCGGTGCCGCCGCGGGTATCAAAGTCGCTGCGCCCGATCTCGACGACGCGATGGCCGGCGCCCCGGTCCGGGTCGTTCGCGACCGCGACCTCGAGGACGTCGTCACCGAAGTCGAGGCCGAGCTCGCGGACATCGCCGTCGACACCGCCGAAGATGGCGTCGTCGTCAAAGCCGACACCCTGGGGAGCCTCGAGGCGATGGCCGACGCCTTAGACGAAGCCGAGGTCCCGATCGTCCGTGCGGAGGTCGGCGACATCGCACCGCGTGACGTCTCGGTCGCCTCGACAGCCGACGAGCCGAAACAGCGCGTCATCCTGGGTTTCAACGTCGACGTCCTCGGCGACGCGAGCGAGCGGGCCGAGATCGACGACGTGAGGATCTTCTCCGACGAGGTCATCTACCAGCTCATCGAGGAGTACGAGGGGTACGTCGAGGAGATCGAACGCGCCCAGCAGGACACCATCCTCGAGAACATCACCCGGCCCGCGCGGTTTCGCATCCTGCCGGATCACACGTTCCGCCAGAACGATCCGGCGGTCGTCGGCGTCGAAATGTACGCCGGCACGCTCCAGAACAACAACACCGTCGTGAAATTCGAGGGGAACGAGCCCGACCGCGTCGGCCAGGTAAAGGGAATCCAGGACCAGGGCGAGGACGTCGACGAGGCCCGCGCGGGCGACCGCGTCTCGGTCGCGATCGACGGCCCCACCGTCGGCAGACAGATCCAAGAGGACGACGTCCTCTGGGCCGAGATCCCCGAAAAGCACGCGAAGATTCTCGAACAGGAGCTGACCGACGAGATCCCCGGCGACGAACTCGAGGCGCTGAACATGTACCTCGAGAAACAGCGCAAGCGCGATCCGTTCTGGGGCAAGTAACGGTCGGTCCGGACCCACCGCTGCCGGTCGCTGCTTCGGCTACCGTTCGCGTCCCGGCGATCCAGTACTGGCTCGAGCCGATTCGGTATCCCGCTCGAGTCCGGTTCGGCCACAGGTCTTATCGAGTCGGGACGGGCAATCTAGGTATGAAACAGCTCGGGTGGGTGCTGGCCGGTGTCTACGTCGGGCTCGGGGTCGGGTCGATCTACAGCCTGGCGGTCGACGCGAGGGTGACTTTTTTGTCCCTGACCGGGCTGTTGGCTGGGCTCGCGATTCTACAATGGTCTCTCCTCTCGAGGCGGACGGGGCGGTCACGCGGCAGGGCGGCGACGTCGGGCGACCGGTCCTGACCGACGCCGCTCGAGCGGCCGGCCCGACTCACGACCCGTCGACCCGCTCGAGGCGAACCCGCGCGCCACCCTCGAGGTCGGCCAGCGCCGAGACGTCCTCGAGTCGGGCGACGACGGTGACGGGGGCGGCGGCCCTGGGTTCGTCGCCCGTGCTCGCGGGCGTTGGCCCCCAGAACAGACACAGTTTGTCTCCGGCCGGCCAGTAGGCGATCGCGCCGACGGGGACCGTTTCGCGGGCGTTTTCGGGCGGAACGGCAAGCGG
The DNA here is from genome assembly GCA_001563805.1 of Natrialbaceae archaeon B1-Br10_E2g2. Taxonomy (GTDB): domain Archaea; phylum Halobacteriota; class Halobacteria; order Halobacteriales; family Natrialbaceae; genus Natrarchaeobaculum. The sequence goes on along the minus strand of LKMK01000009.1, from coordinate 11,845 downwards.
GACGTCGAAATAGAGTTCGTCGCCCCAGCGGGTCGCCTCGCCCGCGATCGGGAGCGCATCCGCGAGCGCGGCCCGCGTCGCCGGTGTCCCGTCCGTCCAGGTCGCCTCGAGGTCGCGTCCGTCGACCGTCACGCGCAAGTCAGCCATGGCGGACGGTTCCGTGCGAACCGACTTCGGCCCGTCGACTCGAGCCGACCACGGGGGCGAGCGACGGGAAGCCAACACGGGTGTCGAGGCTGCACGGAGCCCATGCAGGTGCCGGTTCAATGCGTAACACGATGCCCGTGGTGAGTTCGAGTATGCTCGTACAGCTTCGCCAGTACGACCACGAGGAGGTCCAGTTCGACGACAACCGCACGACCGGCGAATCCCAGACCGAAGAGTCGGTCGACCACGAGTCGGAATCGTACTTCGGGGCGGACGTCGAGGAGTTCGACGTCGAGACGTGGGAGACGGTCGAGTACCAGGGCGATCCGATCCAGCGACGATCGGTCACGATCGGCGACGTCACCGCCGTTTCGGTCCCACAGGAGTCGAGCGACGAGGGCGATTCGGCGCTGCCGGGACGAACGATTCAGCTTCGACTGGCGGGAGATATCGAGTCGTTCGAGCAAGCCGAAATCGTCGAGGTGCAAGACGACACAGCGTGATGATCGTAGTTCGTGGCCCCGAATCGGGATCCGTCGCCCACTGATCGGGATCCATTGGACGATATCTGCAGGGTAACAGGGACTCTGAGCCGAGACCCAGACGACGAATCGGCAAGCGACGGACGGCAGACTGGTCGTCGGGGACGAACCGCTCGAGGAGCGTCGCCGGGGCCTCGAATGACAACTCCTGTCGGTGACGGTCCGGTCCCGAAATCGTTTTCAACTGCTCACGCGGACACTCGGTATGCCGACGGAACCGGACACCCATTATGACCCCACGTTGGGGAACAAGTTCATCTTCGTCACCGGCGGCGTCATGTCGGGACTCGGAAAGGGAATCACGGCCGCGAGCACCGGCCGGCTCCTGAAAAACGCCGGGTTCGACGTGACCGCCGTCAAGATCGATCCGTACCTGAACGTCGACGCTGGGACGATGAATCCCTACCAGCACGGCGAGGTCTACGTCCTCGAGGACGGCGGGGAGGTCGACCTCGATCTGGGGAACTACGAACGGTTCCTCGGCGTCGACATGACCTCCGATCACAACATCACGACGGGGAAGACCTACCAGCACGTCATCGAGGCCGAACGCGCTGGCGACTACCTCGGGAAGACGGTCCAGATTATCCCCCACATCACGGACGACATCAAACGTCGGATTCGGGAGGCTGCCGAGGGGACCGACGTCTGCATCGTCGAGGTCGGCGGCACCGTCGGTGACATCGAAGGGATGCCCTATCTCGAGGCGCTGCGTCAGTTCGCCCACGAGGAAGACGAGGAGGACGTCCTGTTCGTCCACGTCACCCTGGTTCCGTACTCCAAAAACGGGGAGCAGAAGACGAAACCGACCCAGCACAGCGTCAAAGAGGTCCGCTCGATCGGCCTCCAGCCCGACGTCATCGTCGGCCGCTGTGAGGACCGACTCGACCCCGAGACCAAAGAGAAGATCGCGCTGTTCTGTGACATCCCGACCGAGGCGGTGTTCTCGAACCCCGACGTCGAGGACGTCTACCACGTCCCGCTGATGGTCGAATCGGAGGGGCTCGACCAGTTCGTCCTCGAGCGATTCGGCCTCGACGACCGGGCGCTCCCGGCCGAGGAGCGAACGAACGAGTGGCGAGAGATCGTTACCACCGACAAAGAGGGCGAAGTCGACGTCGCACTCGTCGGAAAGTACGACCTCGAAGACGCCTACATGTCGATCCACGAGTCGCTCAAACACGCGGGCTTCGAGGTCGGCACCGACGTGAACGTCGAGTGGGTGTTCGCCGACGACCTCGCAGACGGCCACGACGGTCAGCTCGAGGGCGTCGACGGGGTCATCGTCCCCGGCGGCTTCGGGATGCGCGGGACGGAGGGCAAGATCGAGGCCATCCGCTACGCCCGTGAGAACGAGGTCCCGTTCCTCGGACTCTGTCTCGGCTTCCAGATGGCCGTCGTCGAGTACGCCCGGAACGTGCTGGGCCTCGAGGGCGCCCACTCGGCGGAGATGGACGAGGAGACGCCCCATCCCGTCATCGACATCCTGCCCGAGCAGTACGAAGTCGAGAACATGGGCGGCACGATGCGCCTGGGCGAACACACGACGGTCATCGAGCCGGAGACGCTCGCCTACGAGCTGTACGACGACACCTCGTGTACGGAACGCCACCGTCACCGCTACGAGGTCAACCCGGAGTACTTCGAACAGTTCGAAGACGAGCCACTTTCGTTCTCTGGCACCGCGGGGAACCGGATGGAGATCTTAGAACTCGAGGACCACCCGTACTTCCTCGGAACGCAGTTCCACCCCGAGTACACCTCTCGACCCGGCCAGCCGAGCCCGCCGTTCCTGGGGCTCGTCGAGGCCGTCGTCGAGCGGGCAACGACCGACACCGACGACGCGGAATCGACCACCGAAACCGACACCGAAGCCGAAACTGAGGTATCCCACTGATGGTAGAGACTGAGACGTTCGTCCCGGAGGCAATCGCAGAGATCGAAGAGGAAATCGGCGACGCAAACGCCGTCATCGCGCTGTCGGGGGGCGTCGACTCGAGTGTCGCCGCCGCGCTGGCGTACGAAGCGATCGGCGACCGGCTCACCCCGGTCTACGTCGACACCGGCCTGATGCGTAAAGGCGAGACCGCACAGATCGAGGAGACGTTCGACTACATGGAGTCGCTGCGCGTCGTCGACGCGAAAGACCGGTTCCTCGAGGCGCTTTCCGGCGTCACCGACCCCGAGGAGAAGCGGTCGGTGATCGGCGAGCAGTTCATCCGCGAGTTCGAACGCGAAGCGAAAGACGCGGACGCCGACTTCCTCGTCCAGGGAACGATCTATCCCGACCGGATCGAGAGCGAAGGCGGCATCAAGTCCCACCACAACGTCGGCGGGCTGCCGGACGTCGTCGACTTCGAGGGCATCGTCGAACCTGTTCGCGACCTCTACAAGGACGAAGTGCGCGAGGTCGCCCGACACCTCGGCCTCGAGGAGATCGTGGCCGAGCGGATGCCGTTCCCCGGCCCCGGCCTGGCAGTTCGGGTCATCGGGGAGGTCACCGAAGAAAAACTCGAGGTCGCCCGCGAAGCCTGTCACGTCGTCGAGGAGGAACTCGAGGAGTACGAGCCCTGGCAGGCGCTCGCCGCAGTGATCGGCAAGGCGACGGGCGTCAAGGGCGACAACCGCGTCCACGGCTGGGTCGTCTCGGTGCGATCGGTCGACTCCAGGGACGGCATGACCGCCCGCGCACAGGAGATCGACTGGGAGACCCTCCAGCGCATCCAGTCGCGGATCACGGGCACCAACGAGAACGTCGCCCGCGTCGTCTACGACGTGACGCACAAACCGCCCGCGACCATCGAGTACGAGTGAGCATGGAGGCTATCGTCGCCGGACCGGACGAGGACGACCTCGGCGCGGCCCTCACGGACGAAGGCGTCACCGTCACCCGCGTCGACGGCGTCGTGACCCGACCGAAACTCGAGGAGGCGGGCGCTCTCGAGGCCGACCTGTTCGTCCTCACGGACGTCGAGGAGGCGACGGCGATCCCGATCGTCTGCGATCTGAACGACGGCGTTCGAACGGTCGTCTACGCCCGACGAACCGTTCCGGAGTTCGTCAAGGGTCAGCTCGACCTCGCGGTCGATCCCCGGCTGGTCGACGCGAGCGGGGTCGCCGACGCGTTGGTTTCGTAGCCTCGAGCAGCAGTCCGAACAGACTGGCGGCCGGTCCCAGATTCTCGACCACCGGTCGGGGGAAATACTCCCTTGATCCTAGATATCTCAGCATGAACGGTCTATCCGGTGAATTCGGCCGTTTGAATCCGAGTTAAATTCGACGAAAGTCAGCGTAAGAACGGTATACCGTCACTCCCGTTCAAGTAGTTCTCCCCCCAAGCGATGGATGGAGGTCGACGGGCAGACCCCACCGAGGCACCCAACGCCTGTTCCCGTGACTTCCAGCAATCCCACCACAGCACCCTTCCCCCCACCATTGCCATACCGTTCCGACGCGGGCGCCGCTGCACCCGCTCGCGTCACACCCTGCGGTTCTGGCACTCGAGGCGCGTTCTCGCGCCTCGGAAGGATTTCTCACTGAGCGGTCGTTTCACCGCGAGCGACGTCTCCAGCGACACCGAGCGAGACGACCTGCAGGTATCCCGGTCCACTCATACGGAGCGCTGTGACGAGTTACGTGCGACCGCAGGACGAATCGCGGTCGCGCCGGAACCCACGGGCAGTGGGTCGTATCACTGGTCGGCGAGTCGCTCGAGTACCGGAATCTCCTCGAGCCGGTCGTCCGTGAGCAGGCTCCAGTCGATTCCGTCGGGCCGGTCGCCGCCGTCGGGACGGCGGACTGCGTCGGGCGTGACGATCAGGTCCATCGGAACGTCGTGGTCGTCGAGGTCGACCGGCCCGTCGATCACCTGGCGTTCGTGGACGGTCGTCGCGACCGGCGTCGCCTCGTCGACGAGGTCGAGGTCACGGAGGATGGCGTACTCGAGGTCGCTGTAGCCCTCACCTTTCCCGATCCGCCCACCGCCGTCGGTCACGGCGACGCTGCCGGAGACGATCAGATCGATCGGGTCGACCGCATCGGGGCCGAGCTGTTCGCCGTGGGTCGACGAGCCGGAAACCGTCGTCGCCGCGTCGTAGTCCTCGAGTTCGTCGGGGTCGAGTTTCAGGAAACATCGCTCGTCCGCGAGCCGCGGGACGGCCATGTAGACCGTCTTTCCGTCGCGAAGCGCACGTCGCCGGACCGGGAGCTGTGGGGCGTCCGGGTTCGCCTTGATCGTCTCGGCCGCCTCCCACTCGGGCTGGTCGGCCAGCCGATCAGCGGCGGCCGCTGCGTCCTCGACGTTCGGAATCCGGCCGTGTGGCGGGAACGGGAACCGGGCGACACCGCTGTCCTCGAGGTCGTCCCAGACGCGATCGCGGATCTCCTGTTTGTCCATCTCGAGATCGAGTTGTCGTCGGACGCGGTTCAAGATTCGGCTTCGTCGGTGCCACCGTTGGCGAGCGTCGCCAGCCTCGGCGCCTCGGGAACGATGATCGCGTCGCAGGCCAGTCGGGCCGCAGTCTCGTCGTTCGGCAGACAGAAGACGGGAACGCCGTCGACGATGCCGGCGAGGGCCCGACTGCTCACCATCTCGGTACCGACCTCGGCGTAGGAGAGTTCGTGAAACAGGTCGAGGAACGCGGGCAGTTCCTTGTGGATGATCGGCCGAACTGCCTCGAGCGTCGCGTCCCGCGGTTCGACGCCGGTTCCCCCGGTGGTGACGATCAGGTCGGCGTCGTCACGGTCGACGAGCCGCGAGACCTTCGCCTGCACGTTGTCGTGGGAGCGTTCGATGAGTTCCCGCGTCACGACTCCGTGGCCGGCCTCTTCGAACGACGCCACGATCGCCGCCCCCGTATCGTCCTCATCGATCGTCGACTCCGAGGAGACGGTGACGACGGCGACGCCGATCGTCTCGAGTTCGTCTCGTTCGCGTCGGGCCATGGCGACCGTTCACGTCGCCAGCGTAAAAACGACACCCGATCCGGCCCGGCGGAGTTCGACGATTGACGATACTTCATTCGACGGTTTTCCGATATCATCACCATTTTATATTGAGTAGCCGTTGGGCCGGACATGCAAGCGGTCAAAATCACGGAACACGGAGACACGGACGTCATCGAATACGGCGAGTACCCCGACCCGGAGGTCGGCCGCGACGAGGTCCTCGTCGACGTCAAAGCCGCCGCACTCAACCACCTCGACATCTGGACCCGCCGCGGGCTCCCGACGCTCGACCTCGAGATGCCACACATCCCGGGTAGCGACGGGGCCGGCGTCGTCGCCGAGGTCGGCGAAGACGTCACCCGCTTCGAGGAGGGCGACCACGTGGCGCTGTCGGCCGGCGTCGGCGACCTCCGGATGGACGACCCGACGCTCGACCCGCGCTACCACATCATCGGCGAGCACGTCCCCGGCATCCACGCCGAGTACGCCGCGATCGACGAGGACAACCTCATCCCCGTCCCCGAGCACGTCGACTGGACGATTGCCGGCTCGAGCTGTCTCGTCTTCCAGACGGCCTGGCGGATGCTGATCGACCGCGCTGACCTCGAGGCTGGCGAGACGGTCCTCGTCCTCGGTGCCAGTGGCGGCGTCGGTCACGCGGCGCTCCAGATCGCCGACTACGCGGGCGCGGAGGTGTACGCGACCGGGAGCACGGAGGAAAAACTCGAGTACGCGAAAGAACACGGCGCCGACCACGTCTGTAACTACGAGGAGGAGGACTTCGCGAAGTGGGTCCGCTCGGAGACCGACGGCCGCGGCGTCGACGTCGTGGTCGAACACGTCGGTGCCCCGACCTGGCGCGACTCGATCAAGAGCCTCGCCAAAGGCGGCCGACTGGTGACCTGCGGCGGCACCGGCGGCGGCAACCCCGAGACGGACATCCCGCGGATCTTCTGGAACCAGCTCGAGATCATCGGCTCGACGATGGCGACGCCGGGGCAGGTCGACGACGTGATGGAACTCGTCTGGGACGGCACCTTCGAACCGGCGATCCGTGAAGAGTTGCCGATGAGCGAGAGCGCTCGCGCCCACGAGATCATCGAGAACCGCGAGGGCTTCGGGAAAGTCGTCGTGCGACCGGACAGCGAACTCTAGGCGAGGGGGCCGTCTTCGACGCCTGTGACGACGGGGCGAGCCGTTCCTGAACCGTGAGTGATTTGACGGCGGGGTCGTAAGGTCCGATCGTGAGCTCGAGTGACGACGGCGGCTACGTCCACGATCCGTCTGCGTTCGACGAGGACGGAACCCGCCAGGAGGAGGCCGGCGACGACGACTGGGTCGACGACCCCGCCCACCCCGCAACGGCCGACCGCGAGTTCGACTGGCGAGGATGGGTCCTCGTCGGCGTTATCTTCTTCGCGTTCATCGTCGCTCCGGTCGCGATCGTCCTGTGGCCGCCGGGCGTCAGCTACCTGTTCGCGCTGTTGATACTCCCGCTGGTCCCGGCCGTACTGCTCGCGGTAACTGCCGTCTGGGCGACCACACGCCCCTGAGCGGCGAAGCGGTGGTCGTGGATACGCTACCGGATCGGCAGCGACTGCTCCGAATGCTCGAGGCGGGACGAACCCAACCGACTCGAGCGCATCGGTCGTGACAGAACCATTGGAGTACCGGTTCACCCATAATTCCGATCCGCCATACACTGGTATTATACCCTCGACCGTAGTCGCCAACAGTGGGCCACCAACGCCCAGCCGAAACGCAGCCGACGAGACGGACGAGCGGCCCGACCACGAGTGATCGAGACGGAGTCACAACCGTCGCGTCGTACCGGACAGCAGCCGAACACGGAGACGGAGCTTACCCATGAGCAGCCAACAGCGACAGCCACGGCAGCACGAACAGGAACAGCAACAACAGCCCCAGCAGCAACAGGGCCGTCAGCAACAACCCCAAAGGCAACAACAACAGCCACAGCAGCAACAGGGCTACCAGCAACAGCCTCAATGGCAACAGCAACAACAGCCACAGCAACAGCAACAACGGCCCCAGCAACAACAGCTGACACAGAGCCGCCAGCAACAGCCCCAGCAACAACAGCAGCCACAGGGCCGCCAGCAACAGCAGCAACCGCAACAGCAGCAACCGCAACAGCAGCAACCGCAACAGCAGCAATCACCGGGGTTCGAGCAGCAGCCACAGGGACTCCACTCGCACCAGCAACAGCAGACACAGCCTGGACACGGCCGACAGCAGCAACCACAGCACCAGCAGTTCCAGGGCGGCTCCGGGCAATCGATGGGACAGCAGTTCTCCCAGGCGGTGCCACAGCAGATTCAGACGGCCATCGAAGACCTGAACCAGCTCGAGTCGGTCGCCGAGTTCGCGGACACTCAGGCCACACGTCGTGGTGACGAGTATGCCGCCGGAATCGCCGACGCGCTGAAGGACGTCGCACACCTCCAGAAAGAGTTCATGATCGAAGAGAACCCGCTCACCCAGGAGTTCAGCCAGTGCAGTCAGAACCTCCTCCAGCAGGGGAGCCAACAGCTCCAGCAGTACCAGCAGCCGGAGATGCAGGAGCTCGCCGACACGGCCGGACGGGCCCTCGAGTCGGTCACCAGCGGCATCCAGTCGATGCCGACCGGCGGACAACAGCAGGGCCAGCGGTAACGAGCGTCGGCTCGCCGAGCGTAATTTTTCCGCGGGAGGTGTCTCCCGACTGGCGATCACGTCGGAGCGTGTGCGGAGTCGGTCGTGTGTGCTCGGGCGTCTACTCGAGAGCGAGTCACCGACGGTCGAAACGTCGACCCGATCAGGCCCGTGACTCGAGTGCCGACTCGAATCGGTCGAGGGCGTCGGCGCCGGAGGCGGCGTCCTGTTCCGTCGCGTCGTCGTCGAGATAGTCCGAGAGCGCGGCGGCGAGTTCGGTCGCCTGTCGGCCGGTGAACGTCCCCGACTCGTCGCCCGACTCGAGCGCCTCGAGCGCCTCGAGCGCCCACTCCGGTGGCGCGTCGTTTGCGTCGATGGCGTCGTCGATTCGGGTCGCGAGTACGTGATGGACGGTCCACTGCTCTTCTCTGGAGAGCGCCACTTCGTGCGTCTCGGTTTCCGATGATGGGGAACTCATTTCGTCACATGGACCGATTCCGTCGGTCCTCGCCCAACACTACGGAGTACGGGATAATAAGCCTTGTTCCATGATATCAATTGTCAATGTGGGCCAGAAGCGACGACGAGAGCGTGCAGTCGCCGCTATCGGGTATCACGTCGCATCGCGATCTCGAACCACGGGCAGAGCCGAAGCTGGCGGTACCACTCGGGGTTCGCGTGCAACCGCTCGTAGGGAGCCCACAGGAGCCCGGCCACCTCCTCCTCGTTTGGCTCGATCGAGCGGTCAGTCAGCGTCAGTTTGAGTACGGCACACACCTCGTGTTCGACGCCCTCGTTCTCGAAGTAGCGTTTGTACTCGAACCGGTCGGTCAGCCGGAGGTCGTCGTACTGGTCGGGCGTGATTCCCAGCTCCTCCTCGAGTCGCTCGCGGGTGGCCGCTTTCTGGCTTTGTCCCTCGACGGGATGGGAGGCGACGGTGCCGTCCCAGTAGGTCCCCCAGAGGCGTTTTTCGGGCGCCCGCTGAGCGAGCAGGACGTTGTCCTCGTCGTCGAAGACGAGGGCCGTGAACGCTCGATGGCGGATACCGTCGCCCGTGTGCGCTTCGAGGCGGTTGACGAGGTCGAGTGCGGTATCGTCTTCGTCGACCGCGATGACGTTCTGGCGTGCGTTTTCGTGGGCGAGATCGTCCTCCTGCATTTGCATACGCCTCCACTCGAGGCGATTCGTGAAACCAGTACCGCCTACGAGCGAAAACGACGACGTCGGTCGGACCCCAAGTCGTCGGTCGGGTCCCCGGGGAGCGGGGACGCCTCGAGAGCCGCAGTTCTAATAGGAGCCACCCCGCAAGGAGTTGGTATGGCAATCGTCGCGGCAATCGACGGCTCCGAGCGCGCGGTCGCAGTGATCGAACAGGCGAACGACCTGGCCGAACACTACGACGTCGGCTTACACATCGTGCACGTAGGTGATCCCACAGTCGACTTTCGGGAGGACTTTACGGACGTCTCGGAGGAGGCGCTCCGAGCCCAGCAGGGGCGGTGGTCCGAACGAGTCGTCGAGGAGGTCCAGGAGTCCGCCTCCGAGATCGCTGCCGACGCCGCCGCGCAGGTCGACGGCCTCGAGACGTACGAAGCGGTGGGACTGGTCGGTGACGCGGCCGAGGTCATCCGCCGGTACGCCGAGGAACACGACGCCGAGTACATCGTGGTTAGCGGCCGCAAGCGTCGCCCCCTGGGACAGGCGCTGTTCGGGAGCGTCACTCAGTCGCTGCTGTTGAACGCGAACTGTCCGGTCGTCGCGGTCCCGCAGGGCCTCGAGTGAGCGAGACAGGTCGTGAGCCACCGACCGACGGACAGCCGACTCACTGATCGTGCGGTCAGCCGAGTTCCTCGTCGAGGATGAGCCTGGTCTTGGTGCTCACGACCTCCTCTTGCTCTCGAGCCTGGGTGATGAGGTCGTTCACCCCGCGCGTGTCGGCGGCGTCGACGACCAGCACAACATCCTGTTCGCCCGAGACCATCCAGACGAAGTCGACCTCTTCCCACTCGGCCATTCGCTCGGCGATCCGCTTTGTGTCGACGTCGACCGCGACGCTGACCTCGATCATCGCTTTGACGTTCCCCGTCCGCGTCGAGATGGTGAAGCGCTCGATGACGTCGTCGTCCATCATCCGCTCGACGCGGTTGCGGACGGTCCCCTCGCTCGTCCCGACCTCGTCTGCGATCTCCGTATACGGCGTCCGTGCGTCTCGCCGGAGAATATCCAGTATCTGTCGGTCCAGCTCGTCCATGGAGATGGGAGAGTACCACCGACGGCCACTTACCGATTACGAATTTCGTAACTCAGCTTCGAAGACAACACTTATGACGGTAGATCCGATACGTAGATCGTAATGACAGCGGCCTACGTTGCACTGGAAGGCGGCCACGTACTCGAGGGACGTGGTCGCGTTCCGGGAACGGCTCGTGGCGAACTGGTTTTCACGACGGCGTACACCGGATACGAAGAGAGTCTGACCGACCCATCCTACGAGGAACAGGTCCTGACGTTCTCGTATCCGCTGATCGGGAACTACGGCGTCCGCGAAGAACGGTTCGAGGACGACCGCGTGCACCCGCGGGCGGTGCTCGCGAAGGAACTGACCGAGGACGTCACCGACTGGCTCGAAAGCGAGGGCGTTCCCGCGATCGACCATCTCGACACCCGGGAGGTCGTCATCGACATTCGCGATCAGGGTGCGATGAAATGCGGCATCGCCGTCGGCGACGACGTCACCGAAGAAGACGCACTCGAGCAACTCGAAGCCTGCGAGGCGATGAGCGACCACACCGACATCGGCGCACAGGTCAGCGTCGAGGAACCGCTCGTCCACGGCGCCGACAACGACGGCCCCGACGTCGCGCTCGTCGACTGCGGCGCGAAAGGCTCGATCGTCGACTCCCTGCTCGAGCGCGAGGCGACGGTCCACGTCCTTCCCTACGACTCGGGCGTCGCCGACGTCGAGGCCGTCGACCCGGACGTGCTGTTCATCTCGAACGGCCCCGGCGACCCCGCCAACTACGAGGACGCCGCGGCGCTCGTCGAGGCGTTCGTCGAGGACACCCCCGTCGCCGGCATCTGTCTCGGCCAGCAGATCGTCGCCCGCGCGCTCGGCGGCACCACCGAGAAGATGACCTTCGGCCACCGCGGCGTCAACCAGCCCGTTCTGGATCTCGAGTCGGGTCGAGTCGTCATGACCACCCAGAACCACGGCTACACGGTCGCCGATCCCGGCGACCACCTCGAGGTCACCCAGATCAACGTCAACGACGACACGCCCGAGGGAATCGACGGCATCGAGTACGACGTGATCACCCGCCAGTACCACCCCGAGGCGAACCCCGGCCCCGAGGACACCCTCGACTTTTTCGACGACGTCCTCGCGATGGTCGACGGCGAACCACACCGAGCCGTTCCCGCCGACGACTGACCGGCAGGGCTCCGTTTTCTGCGTCGCGGTCCACTCGAGCGACCGGTTCACAGCACCGCCTCCCCTCGAGGATGCCAGAGGATACAAGTCCGCTTGCTTCGAGGGTCGGATATGGAGGAGTTGCTGG
>LKMK01000076.1 GCA_001563805.1 Natrialbaceae archaeon B1-Br10_E2g2 | reverse complement strand
GGTGGACCGAGCCGACGCTCTTGCCGGCTTTCGACCGGCTCGTCACCTCGCTGATCTCGACGTTCGGGTGGCCCGCGAGCAATCGCAGGAGCTCACCGCCCGTAAAGCCGGAGCCGCCGATCACGGTCGCCGTGACGGTCTCGGTACTGGTCTCGGTCTGTGTCTCTGAATCGACTGCCATCAGGCTGTCACCTCGGGTTCCTCGGCCGCGACGTTCGTCTCGAGCCAGTCGACGACGGCACCGGCGACGTCGGTTTCGACGGCGCCGTCCAGCGCTTTGAACTCGACGGTGTGATTGACCTCGTGGACGGTATAGCCCTCCGCTGTTTCCATGAGATCCACACCCAGCAGGCCGCCGCCGACGGCGTCACTCGCTCTCTCGACGAGGTCTCGTGCCTCGTCGTCGAGCTCGAAGACGTCCGTTTCGGCGCCTTTCGCGGCGTTCGTGATCCAGTGGTCCGACGAGCGCACCATCGCGGCGATTGGCTCGCCGTCGGTCGCGACGACGCGGATGTCGCGGCCGGGCTTCTCGACGAACTCCTGGACGTAGAAGATCTTGTGCTCGTAGTGGCCGAGCGTCGCCTTGTGCTCGAGGATGGCTTCGGCGGCGTCGGGCGAGTCGATCTTCGCCATCAGGCGGCCCCACGAGCCCACGACGGGTTTGAGCACGCAGGGGTAGCCGAACTCCTCGATGGCCTCGAGCGCGGTCTCCTTCGTGAAGGCGACTTTCGTCGCGGGCGTCGGGACGCCCGCCCGCTCGAGCGCGAGGCTGTTTTTGACTTTGTCGGCGCAGATGTCCGCGGTCTCGTGGCTGTTGACCACGGGGATGCCGTACGACTCGAAGAACTGCGTGGCGTACAGGCTCCGGCTCGTGGCGAGACAGCGGTCCACGACGACGTCGAGGTCGGCGAACGCCGCCGGCGCCTCGCTGATGTCGAACGTCTGTTTGCGGACGTCGATCTTCTCGACCTCGTGGTCGCGCTCGCGAAGCGCGTTGAGCAGCAACTTCTCGTCCTTGCGGATGCGTGAGTAGAGTATTCCTACTTTCAAGGTTACTCACCCCAGTCCTCTTCGAGCTCCGGGGCTCGCTCGAGGACTGGCGGCTCGACGTCGACGACTTCCAGCTCGGCTCCGCAGGTCGTGCAGTCAACGATCTCTCCCACTTCCAAATCGTCGTGCAGGGACACCTCGGCCCCGCACTCGACGCATTCGGTCATTGTACTCGCAACTGGGAGCCGATCACCCTTAAAGCCTTCGAACTTAACAGCGAGGTTACACGACCTGCACTATCCGCTAACGGTACGAAAAGGCTGTTTTCCGGAAGATTCCGATTGTCGTATCATATGGTGAGTAGTTCGTCCCCTGGCGGGGACGGCCGCAGCGGTGCCGGCGGTCGCGGCGACCAGGACGCTCCCCGCGGGGACCCGGCGTTAGACATAGCCGTTCACCTCCTCGCGGAGCGCCGCCTGGGCGTCCTCGAGCGCTGTCGCCAGCTCCGCGTGCGTCTCACGGTCGGCCTCACAGGCCGCTCGTCCGACCTCGAGCTGGTCGGCGACTGACTCGGGAGCGGGGCCACCGCGCGAGTCGCGACTCGCAACGCTCGTTGCGGGATCGAGCGCGGCCGCGACCTCGTCGGGATCGACGAACGTCTCGAGGGAGTCGCCCAGAACCTCCTGGGCGGCCGCCTCGATAGCATCGTAATCCGATCCGTTCTCCGCCGCGTTCGCTACCACCTCGTGTGCCGTCCGGAACGGCAGGCCGGCCATCGCCAGCAGGTCCGCGACGCCGGTCGCCGTCGAGAAGCCCTCGCCGGCCTCCACAGCCAGCGTCTCTTCGTTCCAGTCGGCCGTCGCGACCGCGCCCGCGGCGACCTCGCTCGCCTCGGTGACGGCGTCGACGGTCTCCCAGGCGTGGGTCGTCGCCCGCTGGAGGTCGCGGTTGTACGCGCGGGGCAGTCCCTTCAGGGTCGTCGTCAGCCCCTGGACCGACCCGGCGGCGTCGCCCGCGACCGCGCGGACGAGCTCGAGCGTGTCCGGGTTCTTCTTTTGGGGCATGATCGACGACGTCGAGGAGTAGTCGTCCGACAGGGAAACGACGCCGCGGTTGGCGAAGACGATCACGTCCTCGGCCAGCCCGGACAGCGTCGTCGCGTGCGTCGACAGCGCCTGGACGGTCTCGAGCAGGAAGTCCCGGCTCGAGGAGGCGTCCATCGAGTTCTCGACGACAACGGCGGAGCGTTGCTCCGCCGAGCTCCCTCTCGCGTCGTTCGCGGGACTCCCGTCGAATCCCAGCAGCTCCGCGGTGCGTTCGCGGTCGATCTCGAACGGCGTCCCCGCGAAGGCCGCCCCGCCCAGTGGCGACTCGTTGATCCGCCCGTAGGCCTCGAGCAGCCGCGCCGTGTCGCGGCGGATAGCTCCCTCGTAGGACAGCGCCCAGTGGGCGACCGTCGTCGGCTGGGCCGGCTGGAGGTGGGTGTAGCCGGGCATGATCGTCTCCCGGTGGGCGTCGGCCACCTCGAGCAGCGACTCGCGAAGCGCGAGCGTCGTCTCGATCGCGGCGAGGACGTCCTCGCGCAGCCGGTAGCGAATGCAGGCCGCGACCTCGTCGTTTCGCGAGCGCGCCGTGTGCATCTTGCCGCCCTCCTCGCCGACGCGGTCGATGACGGCCGTCTCGATGGCCTCGTGGACGTCTTCGCCGTCGGGCAGGGCGTCGTGGCCGTCGACCTCGACGGCATCCAGTGCCGTGAGGATCTCGCCGGCCACGTCGGCCTCGACGATTCCGCACTCGACGAGCATCACCACGTGTGCGCGGTCGACCTCGAGGTCGGCCGCGAAGATCCGTTCGTCCGCCTCGAGCGAGGAGAGGAAGCTCCGGGCGGGGCCGCCGCTGAAGCGGTCTCGCCGGACGACGCCTGCGGCGTCGGCTCCGTCGCCACCGTCCGCCGACTTCCCGTCGTGAGCGCTCTCCTCGGTCATGATTACTCGTCGGTGCCGCTGCCGTCGGTCGCGAGTTCGACTTCCTCGTCGTCTTCGTCCGCGGCGTTCGCGGCGATCGCCTCGTTCGCGAGACGGCGCTGGAAGCCGTGGTACTTCGCGACGCCGGTGGCGTCTTCCTGGGTGATCTTGCCGACCGTTTCGGTGTCGAAGGAGGCGTGCTCGGCCGAGTAGGCTGCGTAGTCGCTGTCGCGTGCGACCGCGCGGGCCTGGCCGCCCTCGAAGCGGATCGTCACGGTGCCGGTGACGCGTTTCTGGGTCTCGGCGACGAACGCCTCGAGCGCGCTCACGAGCGGCGCGTCGACCAGGCCCTCGTAGCCTTTCTTCGACCACTTCTGATCGATCAGCTGCTTGAACTCGCGTTCCTCCTGGGTGAGGACGAGCCCCTCGAGGGCCTCGTGGGCGTTGAGCAACGTCGTCGCGGCGGGGTGTTCGTAGTTCTCACGAACCTTCAGGCCGAGCATGCGGTCTTCCATCGAGTCCGTGCGACCGACGCCGTACGGGCCGGCGACCTCGTTCAGGTGCTCGATGAGGGATACGGGCTCGTACTCGACGCCGTCGACGGCGACGGGGTAGCCTTCCTCGAAGGCGATCTCGATCTCCTGGCTCTCGCCCGTGGGCGCCTGGGTCCACTCGTAGATCTCCTCCGGCGGAACGTAGCTCGGGTCCTCGAGTTCGTCGCCCTCGACCGAGCGACTCCAGAGGTTCGTGTCGATCGACCAGTCGCCGCCGCTGCCGCCCTCGACGGGGAGGTCCTTCTCGTCGGCGTACTCCTGTTCCCACTCGCGGGTGAGCCCGAGTTCGCGGACGGGCGCGATGACCTCGAGGTCCGAGTTACGCCAGATGGCCTCGAACCGGAGCTGGTCGTTGCCCTTGCCCGTACAGCCGTGGGCGATACCCGTACAGTCGTTCTCTTCGGCGACCTCGAGGATCGCCTCGGCGATCACGGGACGGGCCAGCGCCGTTCCCAGCGGGTAGCCCTGGTACGTCGCGTTCGCACGCACGCTGTCGAGACAGAGCTGTGCGAACTCCTCTTTCGCGTCGACGACGTAGTGTTCGAGATCGAGTGCCTCGGCGGTCTCTTCGGCCTCGTCGAACTCGGCCGCCGGCTGCCCGACGTCGACGGTGACGCCGATAACTTCGTCGTATCCGTACTCTTCCTCGAGCAGCGGGACGCAAACAGTCGTGTCCAGCCCGCCCGAGAACGCAAGTGCCACGCGTGTCATGTCGTACTCGAAGAAAATGCGAGCACGGACTTAAACTCATTGATTTAGACTCTGAAAATTACAGGTAGAGCGTCTGCTAACTGGAAATTAGACGTTTGAGGCGAATCGGAACGAACCGGGGTCAGGGGGTGTAGTATAGTACGGGCTCACGGGGCCCGTCGTGGTCGTCGCCGCCGAGAAACAGCCCCGTCGGTCACGTCGTGGGCGGATACGAATCCGACGGAGTGGGTCATTACGGCCACCGACGAAGTCCACGGCCTTAAATCCTGCTAAATCGGCCGAGACGCATCCAGTGGCACCGATTCGGTCCGATCGGGTGGGTCCAGTCCACGCCGATTCGGCGCGGTCGTGCGGTCGTGTGCCGTCGGCCCAGGTCGAGCCAGTCGGTCTCGCCGCGTGGTCGACCCTACTCCTCTTCCGGCAGAGCGAGGACGTTCTCGCGGCCGATCCGGAAGACGTCGATCTCGTCGGCCTCCCGGAGGTTGCCGACGACCTGGCTCGTCTT
Organism: Natrialbaceae archaeon B1-Br10_E2g2; assembly: GCA_001563805.1. Lineage (GTDB taxonomy): Archaea > Halobacteriota > Halobacteria > Halobacteriales > Natrialbaceae > Natrarchaeobaculum. The sequence goes on along the minus strand of LKMK01000076.1, from coordinate 7,688 downwards.
GGCCTCGGTCCACTCGAGTTCCGAGACCACTTCCTGCTGTTTGATACGGCCGCCCCGGCGCTCGAGCAAGTCCAGGACGCGCTCTTCGTTGCTCAGTAACTCCGGCGGTGGCCGCTGGGCGTCCGCCGGGGCCGTCGACTGTGGGGGTGGTGACCCGTTCGACGCCGCGTCGCCCGTCACGTCGGGTTCGTCGTCGCGCTTGAGCCACCAGCCGACGGCAGCGCCGACTGCGAGGAGCCCGAGGGCGCCAGCGACGGCGAGCCAGGGCGTCTCCGGCCCCACGTCGTCGCCGGGCTCGTCGGCAGCCGACTCGCCGTTTTCGATCAGGACGAGCCAGGGTTGTCCGTCGGAGAACTCGGTTCCGTCGCCGTCCCAGAGCACCGACTCCTCGGGCGGATTCTCGGGCGTGGGTTCGACGTCGCGGACGACGTACTCGTCCGGCCAGAACAGCTGTAACGTGGTGTCGTCGACCAGGGTGAACCCGGCGAGCGCGCCGTCGACTTCCATCCGGTTCAACTCGACGTGGGCGAACGCAGACCAGGTGAACGAGTACTCGACGTGTCCCATGTCTCGCGGTGTGGAACTGGTATCCGTCGCGAGCGAGGCGTTCGAGAGTTCCATCTCCCGGTCGGTCTCGTTCTCACCTTTCTCGAGGATCTCTTGCCAGTCGGCCAGTTCGGCAGCGGCGTACTCGTCGGGGTTCGCCTCGACGTCGTCCCGAAGCGCCTCCCAGTCGTCAGCGCTCGTGTTCTCGAACCGGTAATCGACGGTGAACGTCGCCGATCCGTTCTCGTGGAGGACGACCTCGATGTGGACGCCGTCGGCGTCCTCGAACTGATCGCCCTCGTCGAGTTGGGGATCGCTCTCGTTGAGCTGGGGATCGCTCTCGTTGAGTTGCTCCTGAGGCTGGGCGCTGGAGAGACGCTCGTCTCCGGTCACGCCCGCGGACGCACCAGGCCCGAGCGCGATGAGACAGCCAACCACCACGAGCACGCAAATCAGGGCCCATCGCCCCCTCGCCTCCATTAGCACAACATGTCGTAGCCGACTAAATAGGTCTTTCCGACGGTGGTGACGCCACCTTTTTACACTGTCACACTAACCGGACAGTATGATCGACCCACGCGGGAAGCTAGCGGTCGAGACGCTGTTGAAAATCGTCCTCGCGCTGGTCGCGATCGTTCTCGTCCTCGAGATCATCGGCATCGTCTTCGGCTGGCTCACCAGTCTGCTAACGCCGATCCTGCTCGTCGTGGTCGCCCTCGTCGTGGTCCTCTGGCTGTTCGACCGGCTCTGATACGGACCGCTGTAGGTCAGTTCCGGCCCGACCGCGAGTTCCTGCGATCGTACCGGTACCTCAGTCCAGCACTCCGGCCGACCGTTCGACGAACGCCAGACTCATACGCCGTTCTCGCGTACCCTCGAGAACGGTGAACTGAGCTCCCGTGTACAGCGTCAACGTCCCGGTTCCCGGCCGCGTCCGCACGCTCGCGAACGAACTCTATCCAGAACTGGTCGGGTTCGACAGCGTCCGTGAGGATCACTCCTGCCTGCTCAAACGCCTCGGCGACGCCGACCACGTCGCTGCCCTCCAGCACCGCGCCCACCGCGCGCTCGAGGGTGCTCCCGCGGTCGAAGCCCGTATTACGGGCATCGAGTACTTCGAGGAGCCACCGCTGGGCTCCGCGCCGGTCGTCTACCTCGCCGTCGAGAGCCCCGGCCTCGAGTCGATCCACCACGATCTCACCGACAGCTTCGACGCAGTGGCCGGACTCGAGGGCGACGAGTACGTCCCCCACGTCACGCTCGCCCGGGGTGGCGACGCCGCGGCCGCCCGTCGACTGGCCGACCGCGACGTCGACCCGATCACCTGGACCGTCTCCGAACTCGAGTTCTGGGACGGCGCCTATCGCCTGCCGGTCAGCCGCGTCTCCTTGCCCGCCTGACCGCTCGGGGTCTCCATCGGCCAGAAGATATTACCTGCTCGTCTCGGTAGTCGACCGTATGCGCCGACGCGCCTTCATTTCGCTCGCGACTGTACTGCCGCTGGCTGGCTGTACCAGCATGCTCGGCGGCGGGGGTGTCGATACGACCATTCAGGACGACGAACTGGTCGAGTTCGAAGCCGACGACGGGGCCGACCTGTCGGTCACCGTCGAGGTCCAGGAACTCGCCGATCCGGAAGACGAAGACGGTGAGGACGCGGACGTCGACCGCGACGCGCTCACCTTCCGACTCGACCACGCTGACAGCGGGCCGATCGACACCTGGACGGTATCGGACTCCGAAACGTTCGACGTCTCGATCGACGAGGGCGGCACACACGTCGCGATGGTGATCGGCGGCACCGCGGACGTAACGATCGAGTGACGGCCACGTAGCCGGCTCGAACGGATTTTCGTTTCGACCGGCTCGCAAGCGACGGGCTAGGGCGTCGGCGTCTCGCCGTCGTACTTGTCGTGGTCCGCATAGAAGTTCAACATCGCGAACTTGAGCTTTTCAGGGGCGAGATCCATGAGTTCCTCGCGGTCTTCGTGCGGGAACGTTCCGTTGACGCTGTACTTGCCGAGGTCCGCTTTCGCCCCTCGAGAGTACCGTGCGTCGAGTAGCGCGCGAACGCCGACGTCCTCGGGCGAGCGGATCACGCGCCCGAGTGCCTGTCTCGTCTTCCGGACCGTCGGAATCTCGACGGCGTAGCGCCAGCCGGTGTCGGTGCCGGAGAACGCGGCGTCGTAGGCCTCCTGGACGGCTTCGGCACGGTCGTCGAGGTGCGGATAGGGGACGCCGACGACCAGCACGGTCCGGGCGTCGTCGCCGTCGAAGCTGACGCCCTCTGCCAGGGTTCCCCACAGCGACGTACACAGGACGGCGTCGTCGTCCGCGACGAATTTCTGACGGAGCCGTTCGACCGAGACGCCCGGCTCGTCGACGTAGACCGTCGCGTCGCCCCGGCGCTCGAGCCGCTCCGCGTACCGGGTCGCCTCGCCGTAGTTGGGGAAAAAGGCGAGTGCGTTTCCCGGAGTCATCCGGACGGCGTCGTGGAGCGTCTCCGTCACCGTCTCGAGCACCTCGGGGTCGTCCCGGTCGGAAGAGAACAGCGGCGGCGTCTCGACGGCGTACGTCCGCCGGTGGCTCTCGGGGAACTGCAGCCCGTAGGCCATGGTGACCGGCTCGTCGACTCCCAGCACGTCCTCCGTGACGTCGAACGGCTGGAGCGTCGCGCTCATCAGGACGGTCGCGTACACCTCCTCGAACAGTCGGCCGGTCACCCCTCGCGGGAGACAGGAGTACAGTTCCGCGCGACCGTAGACCTCGTCGGTGCCGGCGTCGCGGGTAACCGAGACGACCGGGTAGAGCCCATCCATGGCTCCCTCGCTCATCCAGGCGCGGACGAACGCGGCCGCCTGGAGGGTCTGACACTCCGTTCGGGTGGCCGTCTCGCCGTCACGATAGGCCGCCTCGTACTCCTCGTCGAGTTCCTGGCCGAGGTTCGCCGCGGCCTCGAGGTCGTCGTCGATCCCCCGACCCGAGTACCGTCGGAGGAACTCGAGGGTGAGGTCGTCCCGACGGTCCTCGTTGGCGATGGGGACGTCCGCCCAGCTCTCGCCGACCGCTTCGCGCTCGCCGAAGCCGAAGGAGTCCTCGTAGGTCTCGACGAGCGCCCGGTGAAAGGCCGAGAGGACGTTTGCGGCGTCCTCGGCGCGGGGGTCGTCGGCGTCGGCCAGTTCCTCGAGTGCGGACTCGAACGTCCGCTCGGAGCAGCTTCGACTCGCGTGCTCGCGGGCGGCGTCCTCGACGTTGTGCGCCTCGTCGAAGACGGCGATGACGTCCTCTGGGTCGCGACCGAGCCAGCGGAAGAACTGCTCGCGAATGCCGCCGTCGAGCAGATGGTGGTAGTTACAGACGACCAGGTCGACGCCCTCGATCCCCTCTTTCAGGAGTTCGTAGCCACAGAACTCCTCGCGCTCGGCGTACTCGTAGATCTCCTCCGGGGTGCGAACGTCGTCGAACAGCCACGTGAAGAAGTCGTCGGTGTCCCCGGTCAGGTTGGTCCGGTAGTACGCACAGTCGTTCGTCTCCTCGAGCTCTTCGAGGCGTTCTTCGATCGACTCGAGTTCGTCCATCACGGCCGAGCGGGCGGCCGTCGCGCCGGCGTCGCCGTCCTGGCTCTCCGCGAGGAGTTCGCGCTGTCGGCGCACGAGTTGCTGTTTGTCGCGTTCGGCGTCGACGATCGCGCGGGTGTTGTCACGGAGGGTCTGACACTCCTCGTAGCCGACGTCGATGTGACACATCTTCCCTTTCCCCTTGAACACGACCGCCCGGATGGGTTCTTCGCGGGTGATCGCGCGGGCTTCGGCGACGAACTGGCGCATCTGCTGGTGGACGTTCGTGGTGATGACGACCGTCTTCCCCTGTTCGCGAGCGACCTCGAGGGCGGGGACGAGCGACGAGAGCGTCTTCCCCGTCCCGCAGGCTCCCTCGAAGAGGACGTCCTGGCCGCGGGTCAACGCGTTGTGGATGCGGTCCATCGCCTCGCGCTGGTTCTCGTACGGCTGCTCGTACGGGAAAAACCGCATGTAGCCGCTCGTCTCGGACACGGTAGGTGATTGGTTCTTCCTCCGATAAAAGCGTTCGTCCCGACGAGACATCGGCTCGCGACTGCCGCGGCGGGCCCACACTCCGGGGGTCGCCGGAACAGCTTTTCGCGCGTCCGTGAAAGGCATGCTATGCCACACCTGCAGTTCGAGACCACGGTCGCCCTCGAGCCGGCTACGAAACGGGACTTCGCCGACGCCATCGCCGACCTGTACGGTGAGCGGATGGAAACGGGGACCGGACACGTCGCCGTGACGGTCCGGACGCTCGAGGCGGGTGGCTTCTCGCTCGGGCGACTGGACGCGGACGACGACGCCGTGATGCTCAACGCGGACATCCGGCGTGGGCGGACGTTCGACCAGCAGCGCGCGTTCGTCCTCGCGGCGTTCGAGACCGCCAGCGAACGCTTCGGGATCCCGACGGCGAACATGTACGCCGTCGTAACTGAACACGACGGCGATCAGTTCCACGAGCACGACCGGGTGCTGTCCTCGTGGGGCGACCACGAGGCCGAGAAAGGCGCCTGAGACCTGGTCGTGCCAAATGGTATCGCACGACTCGGCCGGCTATTGCGCGGTGTACCGCCATATACGTCGAGTCCAACGCCTCGAGTATGGCCATTCCCGGGTACGACCCAGATGCCGTCGCCGAGTTCGCCCTCGAGTCCGTCGGCGCTCGCGTCGCCGTCGTCGCGGGCGTCGTCCCCGAAACGTTCGGACTCGAGAAGAGCGCACGCGACCCGCCGGTCGACGCCCTCTCGAGGCCCGTCGATCTCCGGGGTGTCGACGAACTGCGGGCGGTCGAGGCCGTTCGGCTCTCGCTTACGTACGATCCGTCGAAGCTGCCACCGGGCGCCAGTCCGACCGACGTGGCGGTCGCCGTCGAGGACGACGACGGGTGGGCCCCGCTCGAGTCGACGGTCGACCTCGAGGCGACGACGGTCGAAGCCGTGTTGAACGATCGACCGCCGGGGTCGACGATCGTCGCGGGTTACGACGATAGCGAGACGACCGGTCCCGTCTAAGCGGGGCCGAACGGGCCGAGCCGAAAAACACGTCACCGCAACCGCCCAAAACCGGTCCATGATCGCGATCTTCTCGGATACGCACAGCAGCCGTGGCCACGAACTCGAGGGCGAGGCGCTGGCTGCGGCCCGCGAGGCCGACGTGGTGATCCACGCGGGGGACTTCACGAGCGTCGCCTCCCTCGAGGCGTTCCAGGCGGCGTGTGACCTGCTGTATGCCGTCCACGGCAACGCCGACAGCGCGGCCGTCCGCGACCGGTTGCCGGCGACGCGCGTCGTCGAGGCCGGCGGCGCCCGGTTCGCCGTCACCCACCGCAGCGACAGCGGCGAAACCGGGCTCGCACTGTTCGGCCGCTCGCAGGACGCCGACGTCGTCGTCTTCGGCCACAGCCACCGCCCGACCGTGATCGACGCCGAAGACTGTCTCCTGCTCAACCCCGGCAGTCACGCCCAGCCGCGGGGCAACCGACCGGGATTCGCGGTGCTCGAGGAGACGGAGACGGGACTCGAGGGTGAGATTCGTGAACCTGACGGCACGCTCGTCGAGTCGATTACGGTGTCGACAACGTAGATCGCGGTTTGGCCCGAGTGCCGATGCGGACTGCCGGTGGAAGGCGACGGAGGTCGAACGTCAGCGGGAAGTGGGCGATGACGTGGAACCCGACCGACGGACGTGCCGTCGTGCTGGGCTCGCCGCGGACGCCTCTGCGGCCGGTGAGCGGTGGAATCGAACTGGCGGGTGTGGGGGGCCTACCAGGCCGGCGTGCGAGACGCAGATTCAGCTACGCACCCTCGACCATTATACTCAGCGCAAGCTGAAAAGCGGATTTTAGCTACCGAAATCGCCAGCCGACGGCCGGTCGCAGCTGCCGGGCAACGCCCCGCTCACGCGTCGAAACGGTTTTGCGCGCTGATACGGTATCGATTGCGTATGTTCGACCTCCTTCCTGACGACCCGGTCATCATCGCGATCGTCCTGATCCTCCTCTCGCTGATCTTCTTCACCTACCTGCTGCTCCGACGGACGATCCTCGAGTTCCGCGACGGGATGCGCGGCGGCGGCCGGTAACGGCCGGCCCGTCAGCCGGACAGCGCCGTCTCGATTCGCTCGAGCGCCCGGTCGACGTCCCCACTCGAGACGTCCCGGTGGGTACAGAAGCGCACCGTCGTCGGACCGAACGGCGTCGCAAGCACCTCGTGTTCGCTCAACCGCTCGAGGGCGTCCTCGACCGCCAGTCCGGTCCCCGAGACGTCGACGAGGACGATGTTGGTCTCCGGCTCTTGAACCTCGAGTCCGGCGACCGTCTCGAGGCCGTCGGCCAGCCGCCGGGCGTTGGCGTGGTCCGTCGCGAGGTCGTCGACGTTCTCGAGTGCACGCAATCCGGGTCCCGCGACGATCCCGACCTGGCGCATCCCGCCGCCGAACAGTTTCCGGGTGCGCCGGGCTGCCTCGACGAACGCCTCGCTGCCGGCCACCATCGAGCCGATCGGCGCGCCCAGCCCCTTCGAGAGACAGCACATCACCGAGTCGACAGGGTCGGTTATCTCCGTGACGGGAACGTCGAGGGCCGTCGCGGCGTTGAACACCCGCGCGCCGTCGAGGTGGACCGGCACGTCACGGTCGTGTGCTGCGTCGGCCGCGGCGGCGATCTCGTCGGGGGCGATGGCGAGGCCACCCCGGGCGTTGTGCGTGTTCTCGAGACAGAGCAATCCGGTTCCGGGCCGGTGGAGATCTTCCTCGACGTACCCCGTGGCGACCTGCTCGGGTGTGGGGACGCCGCGGTCGGCGTCGATCATCCGAACCTGTAAGCCGGAGTGCTGGGCCAGCCCGCCGAGTTCGTACTTGACGACGTGGCTTTTCCGATCGGCGAGGACTTCCTGGCCGCGGTCGGTGTGGACGCGGACGGCCACCTGGTTGGCCATCGTCCCCGTCGGGAACAGGAGCGCGGCCTCGAAGCCGAGGCGGTCGGCCACACGCGCCTCGAGTTCGGCGACGGTCGGGTCCTCGCCGTAGACGTCGTCGCCGACGTCGGCGGTGCGGGCTGTCTCGCGCATCTCCTCGTCGGGT
>LKMK01000075.1 GCA_001563805.1 Natrialbaceae archaeon B1-Br10_E2g2 | reverse complement strand
GCTCGCGGGGACTCGAGCGGATCGACGGCTCGAACTCGAGTCCAGTCAGCGACGAGTTGCGCCTGCGTGTCGAAGCACGTATGCGAGGGACCGGGCTGTCGACAGTCAACCGAGGGGATCGAACGCTCTCGAAGGTGAGAGCCGTCCCATCGAGGACAGTTCGTGTTGCCAGTGAACTACAGGGATCGACTCACAGCCGGCCCAGGTGTCGAGGACCTGCCTGTCTCCCTGTAGCGTCACGGGACCGGACGGGTCACGGTGAGAAATCGCACTGGCGGGGACAGAACCCGCAGCCCCTGTTGAACCGACGACAGCACTCGGGATCGCTAGTCGTCGGCCCTGACGGCGTAGATCTCGACTTCGCCGTTCGAGATCACCTTGTCCGCGGCGGGGTCGCGCTCGACGCCCTCGAGGCCGGCTTCGCTGTAGTAGAGTTCCTGGTAGACGTCGATCTCCCGATTCACGTCGTAGGCCGTCACCACGAGGTAGTAGTCCAAATCGAAGTAGGCGCCGCTGTAATTCCCGGCCTCGAACGCCTCGTGGTCGACTTCTCCGCTCGCCGCAGTCCCGCCGGTCAACGACTCCTCACCCTCGAGGCCGTTGATCGCGTGGTCGTAGCGGAACGGGTCGTATCCCAGCGCGACGATCGGTTGGTCCTCGACGCCGTGGTGGAGGGTGGACCCGTAGCCGCTCATCTTCTCGTCGGTGACGTGCTGACCCGGGTCGTACATGATCGGCGAGATGAACAGCGTCATCAACCCGAGGACGAGAAGCACACCGAGCGTCAGCGACGCGACGGTGTTCGCGCCGGGTACCGTGATGTACCGCGCGAGGCCCGAAAAGAGGTGCGCGAGCGCGAGCCCGGCGAGGATGGTCAGGACAACGAAGATGAAGCCGACCTGGCGAAACGCCATCGTCGGCGTGCCGACGAAGTAGAGGGCGAACATACCGGTCAGCGGCACCAGCGCGAGTCCGAAGTACGTGACGAACGATGCCGTCTCCCGACTCATCCTCGTCCAGCCGAGCCAGGTCGCCAGGACGAACAGACCCACGATCAGCCCGATCACGGCGGCGTCTAAGAACATCGTGACGAAGAGTTCGCCGAGACTACCGCCGATTTCGGTGAGTGAGGCCTCTCGTTCGTCGACTTCGGCGGCTGCACCGACGTCTTCGGCGAGGAGCCCTTCGACGAGCCCAACCACTGCGCCTCTGAACCGATCGTTCGTCGCGGCCCAGACGACGAAGATCGTCCCCAAAATGGTCGTCTGGACGTACGTCGTCGGGTGCTCGAGGATCGGATGGTCCTCGAGTCGGTACCGTGCGAGGAACTGGACGGCACCGATCGCGCCGAAGAGGATGACGACGTTGACCATCTGCTGGGGATGGACCAGCAGGAGGAAGAACCCGGTGAGATAGACGAGGAGGCTGAACGGAGAGATGCCAAGCGGGAGTCGCTCCACGGTCGCCCGTCGACGGACGTACGCGACGAACGCGAAGATCACGACGGGGACCAGAAACAGGGCGTTCGAGTTGGTGTGAATACCCATGTGCGTCGCGATGTTGTTGACGGGCAGGACCATCCAGGAGACGATCGCCGCCAGTCCGACGGCAGCCGCGTTGCCCGAGAGATCGCGAACGATCAGCGGGACGAAGAGCAGAAACGGTACGAAGAGGACGACCATCGTAAACAGGAGCGCTCGCTCGATCGGAACGCCCCCGAGGAAGTGAAAGACGCCGCCGAAGGAGTGGACGGCCGGATAGAACAGCTCGTGTGGCGCCAGCTCCCCGTCGACGAGGTCCCGGGTCCAGCCGAGGTGGGTCATCGCATCGCCCATCCCCGAAAAGCGGTAGTTCCTGACGATCGGGAGGCTCACGATCGAGGTGACGACCAGTCCGCCGAGCCCGATCGACAGCGCCTGATCGCGGCCTCGACAGGTCAGTGCCGTCCCGACGGCGATCGCCAGCCCGAACGCGAAGCCGAGCCACACCACCGTCGGCGTCCCGGCGTAGACCGACGACTCGTAGGCGGACGCGGGATTCGCCCGCGCGAGAAGCAACGCGAGCGCGACGGCGAGATAGCCGACGGCGAACGTCGCATCGAGTGCCGGCCGTCTCATCCTGACTCGCCCCAACAGCTGATCGATCTCGAGTCCATACGCATCTCTTGGGAGAGCCTCACCGATTTCGGAGTTTGTTATAGGCATCATATTTTCGACCGCCGTCCCGGCCGGGTCGACGAGAGGACGCTCCCGTCGGCGTCGTTCGTCGTCGATGGGGCTCGAGTCGCCGGGGCGGGACCGGGTGCTCGATGAAGAGACCCTCCCTGCGAGTGTCACCGAATCGGCGATCGCAGGCTCGCCGAAACCGGGCAGTACACTTCGTGTACGGTCGGATTTCACGATCGTCGCCCGATCAACGATTGCCGGCGTTTTTGAACACGGACGTCGAGGCTCGAGCCGACGGTGAGTACCGTCGTCCCATCATGTCGTGGCTCGTCATCGACCGAATCGACGCCGACGGATCGACGCTCGAGTGTACCCTCCGCCCCTCCGCCGACCTCGAGCGGTTCTTCACCGACACCCCGTTTCGGGTCAGCTACGATCGGTCGATCGAGGCCGTTCCCGACGCTATCCTGGCGATTCCCGTCCTCGCGAACGTCTGTCCCGTCGCGTGGGCCAACGGCGCCGACGTCTACGTCGACGAGGTCGACGCCACGTTCGCCCGGGCGCTCGAGGACGTCAAAACGTCGTTACTCGCCATGCACGACTTCCTCGAAGGGGGGACGCTGTACGCCAGAGAGAGCGTCGACGTCGAGCCCCCCTCGAACGGACATCGAGATGGGACCACGGAGCGGGAGAGCGACAGCGCCCTCCTCTTCACCGGTGGCGTCGACTCGACGTGCTCGTACGTTCGCCACCGGGAGGCCGACCCGACGCTCGTGAGCATCCGGGGGTGGACGATCACGCCCGATCCGGCCGACGACGAGAACTGGGCGCACCTCCGCGACCGCGTCTCGCGCTTCGCCGACGGACGCGGCCTCGAGACGGCCTTCCTCGAGACGAACGCGCTTTCGGCGCTCGATCATGCGATGATCCTCGCCCACTACAAGCGGTTCGTCGACGGAGCCTGGTACAGCTCCGTCGGCCACGGCCTCGGCCTGCTCGGGCTCTGTGCGCCGATGGCCTACAGCCGTGGAATCGCGGACGTCTACGTCGCCGCCACCCACTGGGAGGGGATCGACCTCGAGTGGGGTTCGCGGCCGGACATCGACGACCACGTCCGCTGGAGCGGCACGCAGTGTCACCACGACGGCTACGAGTTGACCCGACAGGAGCGACTCGACGTCATCGCCGACTACATCGACCGGGAGGAGCCGACGCTCGAGCTCCAGACCTGCAACCGGCGGATGGACGGTAACTGCGGCGAGTGCGAGAAGTGCTATCGAACCGCCGTCGGCCTCCGACTCTCCGGCCTCGAGCCGACCGCCCACGGCTATCCGTTCTCACATCGCGACTACGACGAGATCAGACGCGCCCTCGAGGGTGGGGCGTGGGAGCTGGGCGAGGACGAACGGTACATGTGGGCGGACATTCGCGACCGCGTCCGCGAGACCGAGCCCGAGTCGCCCCAGGAGCGGGCGTTCTTCGAGTGGCTGCTCGCGGTCGACCTCGAGGCGCTGGTCTCGGAGTCCGCGTCACCGCTCTCCCAACGGGTTCTTCACGCGGGCGCGAGGAACACGCCGAACCGCGTCTACAACGTCGCCTATCCGACCTGGAAAGCGGTTCAGTCGGGACTCGAGCGCGTTCGCTCGCGATAGACCACCGTCGTTGCCTGGTTTCGTCCGGCTGGTACGGATCGTCGAACCGGTTTATCGGTGATCGATCGGGGCAGCGATCACCGGGACAGAATCAGAACAGAGCGTACGACTCGCCGCTCGTGTCGGCGGGAGAAGTCGACAGACGGGAGGCGAGTCAGTCGCGGCCGGGACGGTCGTCGCCTTCCTCGACGTCGATCTCGAGCGGTCTGACCTCGGAGCGGTCCTCGCCCTCGCCTGCCCCACCGACCGGAAGCTTCGTCCGGAGGTCGGCGGCGAACGACTGGACCTGATCGATCACCGTCTCGACTTCCGCTTCGAACTGTTCGACGGATCGCTCGACGTAGTGAACCCGTTTCGAGGGGATCCGACGGACGATGTCGTGGCCCTCGTCGTCCTCGTCGGTCTTGACGATCCAGTGGTCCTGGAAGTATGCCACGTGTTCGTTCGGGATCGTCTTGTGAACCGTCCCTTCGTCGGGATCGTCGTAGACGATCGTCGCCTCGCCGAGATCGCGCTCGAGTTCGAGATCCTCGTCGACCATAGGTGTACCTCTCGCTCGAGTCGGGAAGGAACGCTGCTTGCGAACTGCCGGTCCGCGCCGCTCGTCACTCCATGTAGCCGAGCCCTTTCAGTCGGTCCTCGACGTCGGTGAAGTCCTCGTCGGGGTCCTCGTCGTCCCGATCCGTCCGCGTGAGGTCGGTGCGTTCGACCTTCGTCCGCGAGGGGACGGCCTCGGGATCGAACGCGTCGAAGAGGACGCGTCCGTCGGCGTCCCTGGGGACCGGCTGTCCGATCCCGTGTAAGAGCGTGGGCGCGACGTCGACGACGCGAGCGCCCCGGAGGGACGCCCCGGCGTCGATCGGCGGACCGCGACAGAAGAGGATGCCCGTACTGCGGTGGCTCGCGGCGTAGGTGCCGGTCTCGCCGATCGGCTCGTCCGTGATCGCGTTCCGTGACTCGTAGCCGTCGATCGCGTTGACTATCAGGTCCGGCGAGTTGTCGTCGTTGGGGAACAGATCGTCGCCGTCTTTGACGACGAGCAGTTGGGTCCCGTCGTCGTCGGTGAACGACTCGAAAAGGTCGACGAGCTCGTCTTTGAGCTGGGGGACGTCAGTCGGGTCGACGACGCCCTCTTCGAATCGCTCGGTGTCGTTGACGTAACAGTTGCCCGCGTCGTGGACGAACGCGGCGGTGCGTTCGAAGTCCACGTCGTAGAGGGCGTGGTCGCCCGGGATCTGCTCGGCCACCGAGTCGAGCAACGGTCGAGGCAACGTCGATACCAGTCGCTCTTCGGAGATCCCGACGCGCTCGAGTGCGCCCTTGATCCGGTCGCGGGAGATGCCGAGGCTGGCGAGGGCACCCCGGGCGCCATCGTCCTCGCGCCGGACGAGGTAGCCCTCCCGCTCGAGGATGTGGTTGACGTAGACGAGTTCCTCGATCGGGCCGAAGCCGTGGTCGGAGACGACGAACAGCGTCGCGTCGTGGCGATCCGTGTACTCGATGACCTCGCCGAGTACGTCGTCGAGTCGCTTGTAGTGAGCCAGCAGCCGATCCATCTCCCAGACGAGGTGCTGGAAGCGATCGGGAGCCGTGTAGACGAAGAAAAACAGCTGCCAGTCGTCGCCCGCCTGCTCTATCTGCAGGCGCATCAGTTCGCGGCGGCGCTCGAGCATCTCGTCGATCGCAGCCTCGAAGGCGTCGAGTCGGTTCGCGTAGTCGGGGTAGTTGATGCTGATATCGTAATTCGGGATCCGCTGGGCTATCTCGTCGCCCAGTTCCGGCGGGTAGGTGAACTCCTGTTCGGTCGAGGGCGTCACCATCCCCGTGACCATCGTGCCGTCGATCTCGCTCGGCGGAAACGTCAGCGGGACGTTACCGACGTGAGCCGGCGACAGCTGCTCCCAGAGCGTCGGCTGTTTGCAGTCCCGGCTCGTGTACATCTCGTGGGAGTACGACGGCGAGAGGTTCTGGAAGCCGTAGATGCCGTGTTTGTCCGGCCAGACGCCGGTCGCGATCGACGGCCAGGCAAGCGGCGTCGTCGGGGGCGTCGTACTCTCGAGCGGCCCGGCGGCACCCTCCTGGCGCAGCCGCTCGAAGTTCGGCAGTTCTCCGGCGTCGCACCACTGTTCGACGAGTCGCCACGGGACGCCGTCGAAACCGAGGACGAACGCTCGTTCTGACGTAGGTGTAGGTCCGCTCATGATTGTACTGAGAAGTCTGCTGTCCGGGGAGTTTCTGGAGGACCGCTTTGTTATAGAGCGTATTCAGCCCCGGCGGGACCGGCTCTCCGTGTCCGGCCTTACGCGTAACGTTCAGCAACGCTGGACCGTCGAGTGTTCGTGGACGTTACCGTCGGCTATCGCGACCGTCGCCACGAGCTGACGCTCGCGTTACCCGATCAGTCGGAAAGAGACAACCGACGGCCTGCTTCAGCCGATAAGCGGGCCACGCGATCACGAGCGGCCCGTCGGGCGCTTTCACCCCGAAAAAGGGCGCAATAACAATACCGCCCGCTGGAATTCGCCTCGAGTATGATCACGCACGGTTCGGCGCCCGCCCGCGGCGAGGATCGAACGACCCGACGCGGAGTGGGGACGGATGGGTAGCGTCGTCTTCTCGCTCGACGCCGAACTCGGCTGGGGCTTTCACGATCTCGAGGAGCCGCCGACCGAGCGTGTCGAGGCGGGGCGACGCGGCTGGAAGCGCTGTCTCGAGCTGTTCGCGGAGTTCGACGTCCCGGCGACCTGGGCCGTCGTCGGTCACCTGCTGCTCGAGTCCTGTGACGGCCGCCACGCGGACCACCCGGCCCCGGAGGGCTGGTTCGAGCGGGAACACACCGACTGGCGCGACCGCGAGGACCTCCGGTTCGCTCCAGACCTCGTCGACGCGCTGCTCGCCTCGCCGGTCGACCACGAGTTCGCGAGCCACTCGTTCTCGCACGTCCTCTTCGGCCGACCCGAGGTCGATCGCGAGATCGCCGCCGCCGAACTCGAGCGCTCCGTCGAACTGGCCGCCGCGTGGGACCAGTCGATCGACTCGTTCGTCTACCCGCGCAACGACGTCGGTCACCGGGACGTCTTAGCCGAGTACGGGGTCAGCGCCTACCGCGGCCGGTCACCGACCGGTGACGGCGTTCGCGGGCTCTTCGATGCGGCCGTCCGGGGGCAGTCGTCGCTGGTCCAGCCGAGCGTCGACGAACACGGTCTCGTGAACGTGCCGGCCTCGCTGTTCCTCTTCGGCTTCGAGGGGCCCGTCAGGACGGTCGCCGAGTCGGTCTGGGCGGACCCGATGGTCCTCCAGGCCCGTCGCGGCATCGACCAGGCGGCCGCCCACGACGGGATCTTCCACGTCTGGTTCCACCCGAACAACCTGACCCGACCACGGGACGACCGCCGCCTGCGAGCGGTCCTCGCCTACCTCGACCGCCGGCGACGCGAAACCGACCTCGAGGTCGAGACGATGGCCGACGTCGCCCGTCGCGTCGACCGAGCTCGCGGCATCGACGGCGGCACGGTCGTCTCGAGCGGCGGCGTCGAACACCGGACGTAACTATCGGAAAAAGCTCGCGTCACCGCTGGTAGCCGGTGCAGCCACACGGTACCACGCGTAACCATCTTTTGCCGTCTACGACCACTCGCCGCCGTACTCCTCGCGCGTGGCGACCGTCGCTTCGGTGTCGCCGTCGGCACTCGTTCCGACGACTTTTACGACGTCGTCGGTCTCTACGGTGTCGAACTGCACGTCGCCGACGGCCGTCGACTCGTTGACCGCCGGAATCTCCGTTTCTCCGACGCTCGAGCCGTTGCTCGTCACGAAGAGCGCGAACGCGTCGTCGGTCGGTTCGACGGCGATCTCGTGGCCGTCGAGCCGTGCCGTCGCCACGACGGGGTCGGAGGCAAAGGATCTGACCGTCTCGCCGTCGTACTCGAGGTCGACGGCGTAGGCGGTCGTGTTTCCGGCGACGTCCCAGCCGGTTCGTTCGACGGCGACCTGTTCGTGTAAGCCGACGTCGCCGATCTCGACGGTCTCGTTACCCTCGTAGGCGAGTCGCTCTTGGGAAACACCGACGGTCCAGAGCGCCCGGCTCTCGTCCACGACGATCAGCCCCGACTGGTTCAACTCGAAGACGTCCTCCTCCCCCTCGTCGATGGCCTCCGGCTCGAGGATCGGCGCCTGCCCGCTCGGGACGTCCTCGCCGTAGGCGATCGTATAGCCCTCGACCTCGAGGGTGGCGTCGACCTCGTCCTCGAACCCGGTGTCGTCGACGACCAGCATGTTCAACGGCACGCTCGGGAAGGCGACGAGGACCGTCACGACGAGCAGGAGGGCGACGGCGGCCTGGCGACGCTCGAGCGGCCCCGTCGGGCCGCGAACGACCGACGGGAGCGCCGGTATCGCGAGCAGCAACGAGATCACCCCGAGCCCGAGCGCGAGTGGCCCCAGCGGCCCGCCGGTCACGACGGCGGCCGCGAGCCCCAGGACGAGCCCGAGGGCGACGAGCGCGAGCCAGCCGACGCCGAGCAGGCGACGGCTCGGGCCGTGGCCCTCGGCGACGAGCCCACCGAGGAGCGATCGGTCGCTCCCACCCGCGGCGACCGCCACCAGGACCGCGAGAACGAGGACCATCGCGACCCCGACGGCCTGATAGCGGACGAACGTGCCGTCGCTACTCCAGACGAGCAGCCAGAGGCTCTGGGCGATCCCGAACAGCACCGTCGCGAAGAACACCCGCTCGAGCGACCGGCCCTGGTCGCGATGGCGCAGCAGGGCGACCGCGAGTACGACCCCGATCAGGAAGCCGAGCAGGTGGGCCTGAAAGCCGACGCCGGCCCAGGCCGGCGGCCCCGGCGCGCCGGGGTCGATCGTCGCCGTGACCACGGGCTGGCTCAGCGCCTGGCCGAGCGTCGCGATCGTGCCGGTCGCGACCACGGCGACGACCGACCAGAGGGGGAAGACGACGAGGGCGAACCCCGCGATGGCGTAGACGGCCCCCGAGAAGCCGAGTCCCGGCCCCGCCGCGAAGACGGCCGTCACGAGCGCGACGCCCAGGAAGGCGACCGGTACGACGATCAGCGCCCGAACCCAGGGACGGGCCAGGAGGTTACGACCGGTGCCAGCCCCATCCGCTCGAGCCTCGAGCGGGACGTCGGCTTCCGACCGACCGGCGGAGCGACCGGGCGGGTAGTGCCCCCAGGCGTACTCGACGAGCGGTGCGAACGCGAGCGTCGCGGCCATGTTCGAGGCCAGGTGGCCCGGCGAGCCGTGGGCGATCCCCGCCGTGAGCTGGCCCATCGGGTAGAAGTACGACCACGTGATGAACGGGAAGATGACCGGCTCGCTCCAGTGACGGAACCCGCTCTGGGCGACGAGATAGAATCCGACGACGATTGCGACGGTGAGGAGCGTCCCCCAGGGGACGCCGTAGACGAACCGCGCTTCGAGCCGCGAGCGCCAGTGCCCCCGGCCCTCGAGGTACCAGACGATCGCGAAGACGGCGACGATCGTCACGGCCAGCGCGATCTGTGCGGGTGAAACCACCATTGGCGACCCTTGGGAAAGCGGACCCGTCAAAATTGGGGTATCGGCGTGTTGGGTTCCACTCCCGGGCTGGAAGCCCGGCCGCTGTCGGCCGTCGTCGGGCGTCGGCTCCCAGATGGCATCCACCGTCCGGTCTGGTGCCTGTAGGGCGAGACACGCGAGGACAACGGACCGATACGGGACGCCCGGCGGCGACAACGGACCGGTACGAACGGGCCGGGGACGGCAACGAAACGGTACGAACGGGCCGGGGACGGCAACGAAACGGTACGAACGCGCCGGCGACGACAAGCGAGCGGTACGAAACGACCGCCGATCGACGGGCTCGCTGTACGACGCCGATAACAAAGCCCGCCGACGGCAGCCTCTCGGACAGATGGCACCTGCACTTCGCAGTCGATGGACCGACTCGAGCGCGCTCTCGCTCGGGATTCTCGGGGTCGGAAACATCGGCACGGTTCACCTGAAGTCGGCACTCGCGATGGACGGCGTCGACGTGGTCGCGGTCGCCGACGCCCTCCCCGAAAACCGGAGCCGGGCCGAACGCGCCGGCGTCTCCCGAACGTACGACGATTACGGGACCCTGCTCGAGGCCGAGACCCTCGACGCCGCCGTCGTCGCGCTGCCGCCGTTCTTGCACGCCGACGCGGTCGAACGGGCCGCCGAAGCCGACGTCGACGTCTTCGTCGAGAAACCGCTGGCGCGCTCGACCGAGGAGGCCGACCAGTTGCTCGAGACTGCCGCGGCGGCCGGCATCGCCGTCGGCGTCGATCACACGCTCCGGTACCAGCCCGACGTCCAGGGCGTCAAGCGGGAGTACGACGAGGGACGCGTCGGCCAGGTCCCCTACGCCTCCATGACGCGGGTGAACGACTTCCCGTTCGGTCGGCCGCCGGCCGAGGACGCGCCGCCGTCGTGGGCACACGACCCCGACCTGGCCGGCGGCGGGGCGCTGGTCGAACTCGGCGTCCACTGTTTCGACGTCCTCGAGTGGCTCTTCGGCGAGGTCGAGGTCGAAGGAGCCGATATCGACCGGACGCTCGAGTCCCCGGTCGAGGACGCCGCCACGGTCCTGTTGCGAGCCCCCGAGACCGCGACGACGATCTCGCTCCACTGTGGCACCTACCAGTGGGAGGACCTCCCCGAAGTCAACACCCGGCTGCGACTCGAGGGCGTGACGGGAACGATCAGCAACGCCGACCACCTGCCGGGGAACTTCTACGCGAGCGCGGCGACGGCCGCGCTGCGAAACGCCGCGAGTCGGCTCACCCGGGACAATCCCGACGTCTTCGGCCCGACGTTCTACCTGCAGGCCCACTACGAAGCGCTGTCGGCGTTCTGTGCCGCGATCCGCGAGGACGAAACGCCGCCAGTCGACGGCGACGACGGCAGGCGGGCCCTCGAGCTCGCGGAGACGGCTTACGACCTCGCCGAAACTGCAGCCGACCCCATCGAACCATCAGGGGTGCGGCCATGAGCCGGTCTCGAGCGCCGACGACCGACGAGACGATCCCGGTTCGCGGCGTCGCCGTCGACGGCGCCGCCCACGGTGGGTGGCTCCCCGACGCGGACGCCCGCATCGACCGGCTCGAGTCACCGGTTGCGGACCTTCTCGAGGCCGATCTGTCGACGCTCTCGGCCGTCGACCGGATCACCGTCGTCCCTGACTCCCACTACCCGTTTCACCCCTCCTCGGGCGTCGTGACCGATCCGGCGGTCGTCGCCGCGATCGTCGGCGTCCTCGAGCGCCGGACCGACGCCGACCTCGCCGTCGCCGGGGTGAGCGACGACGTCATCGGCTTCGATCGCACCGCGGCCCACCTCGGCTACACCTCGTTGCTCGAGCGCGTCGACGCCGATCTTGTCGACCTCGCCGACGACTCGCGAACCGGTCGGCTCCTCGAGATCGGCGATCGACCGACGACGGTCTCGATTCCCGACGGGCTCGCGACCGGAGCGACGATCGTCGTCCCGAGCCTGCGGCCGACCGAGCAAGGGCCGATCGCCGGCGGGATGCGGACGCTCGCCCGGTTCGCGACGGGAGCCGACGAGCCCGATCGCGTCGCCGTCGGGGCGACTCGAGCCGTCGATCCCGCACTCTGTGTGCTGGATGCGACGACCGCCTACGCCGGAACCTCGGCGGCGACCGACGCCCTGTTCGCGGGGCCGACGGCTGCCGTCGACGCGCTCGGGAGCTCGCTGCTCGAGCGCTCGCTTGCCGACGACGGCGCGGTGAGCCTGGCGTTCGACGAGCGAACGTCAATCAGCATCGACTCGGTCGGTCCACGGAAGCCGGACCTCGAGCGGATTCGCGAGCGACTCGACGGTGGCGGCCTCCCGCCGCGTGAGTCGACACATCCGGCGGTGACTGCTGCCTACCGCCTCTACGCGGCCGTCGCCGGCGACGCCGTGCCGCCACAGCTCGAGGGTGAGCCACGATGAGCGGTCGAACGGCCGCAGTCACGGGCGCGACGGGCTTTCTGGGCACACACCTCTGTGAGCGGCTGATCGACGACGGCTGGACGGTCCGCGGGCTCGCGAGACCGACGTCGGATCGGGGCGACCTCGAGGGAGTCGACTGGTACGTCGGCGACCTCTTCGACGACGAGACGCTGCGCTCGCTCGTCGACGGCGCAGACGTCGTCTTCCACCTCGCTGGCGTCGGGCTCTGGAGCGCCGACCCCGAGACCGTCGAGCGGGTCAACCGCGACGGGACGGCCTCGGTCCTCGAGGCCTGTCGTGCCGGCGACGTCGGCCGCGTCGTGTTCACCAGCACGGCCGGCACCAGGCGTGCGAACGGAACCAGCGAGTTCGCTGACGAGACGGACGTCGCCGAGCCCATCGGGGCCTACCAGTCCTCGAAAGCCGAAGCCGAACGGCTGATCGACGGGTACGCCGAGACCGCAGACGCCGTCACGGTCCACCCGACGTCGATCGTCGGCCCGGGCGACGAGTCCTTTACGGCCCAGCTGCTCGCGATGGGCCTCGAACCGACGATGCCCGCGACCCTCCCCGGCGGGGCGAGTATCGTTGGCGTCTCGGACGTCGTCGACGGATTGCTCGCGGCCGCCGACCGCGGCGAAAGCGGCGAGCACTACCTCCTCGGCGGCGAGAACCTCACCTACGACCAGGCTGCCGGGCGGATCGCCGACTACGCAGGCGGCACCGCAGCCCCGATCCGCGTACCCGCGACCGCCATCCGTGCCGCCGGCCCCGTCGCCGAGGGCGTCCGCGCGGT
>LKMK01000008.1 GCA_001563805.1 Natrialbaceae archaeon B1-Br10_E2g2 | reverse complement strand
CTATCGGATCATGGGCCGCAAATCGGGGACCTCGACGCTGATCGACTATCGGTACTTTGCGTGGGATAACGTAGTCGTCCTCCCAGAGGAAGCCGAGCGTGTCGAGTCTTCGATCCTCCAGCTCGACCTCGAGGAAGGCAATGGTGAACGGATTACCAACCGCGGCCCCGTGGATGTCGAGGAACTGCTGGACGACAAGCGGGACCTGATCGAACAGATCAGGTCGAACACCGCCTCGTTCGCAGCGCCATCCGACGTCGACGTCGCAGCGGACCAGTTCCTCGAAGACACAGAACGACAACTCGACGACTTCACGACCGACGAGAAGAAACAGTACACAGAGTCCCTCAACAGGCTGGTTAGTAGCGAACAAGTCGTCGAAAAGGCGTCCGGAGAGCCCGTCGAGGACATCGTTACGCGGAGCGGCAACGCAGTCATCAACGCCGCGTTGACTATTGGGATCGAGGCGTTGACGCTCGGTCTCGGGAACGCGAGTATCGCCCAGCGGGCGGTCAAACTGGTTGGCGAGCAGATATCCGGCGGTGCAAAGGCGACAACTCGGACGATCATCGGCCAGTTCGCGCAGTACGCGACGAAATTCGACAACCTGATCAGTCGTCGGTCTGTGGACTTTGGGCGGCAGGTTGACGAGTACGTCGATACGTATCCGAGGCAGTTCAGGGAGAACGCTGGCCTGACGGAATCCCAACGCCGTACCCTGCGAGATTCGCTACTGGATGAATCCATTAGGGGTGTCGTGAACGTGGCGAGTGCCGCCGGAGACAACATCCCAGCCGACCTGTACGCCGACATCCAGTCGATCATCGACGATACTAAAGAGCAGTTCAATCAACTCGCATTCGATTACTACTGGTTCGGGGAGGAAATCGCGGACGACTCCCTCAACTTCCCGTCAGTTTCGCTCCCGACGGAGGTTGAGTTCACTGTCGATATCCCCTACATCGACGTTCCGTTCGTCGACACCGAGTTCGACATGACTTACGAGTACGAATCAGATAAGATCGACGAGGCGGAGTCGACGCTCGACGACCTCGCCGACCGACTCGATACCCTGGCTTCGTTCGAGTCCGCCACCACCGCGACCGGCATCGAACCGGCGATGACGGTAGGAGTAGACTACCTCGAAGACGAAATCGAGAGCGGCGGGCTGGAACAGCAGGACCCGGAAGACCGAGAGAACCTGTCCGAATCGGGACAGGAGGCGACCAACCTTGTCACGAGAGGGGCCTCCACCGTATTCGATATTATCGATACACTAACACAAGGAGTCATGTACGCGAGTATCGTGATCGGGCTTGCGGCTCTGCTTATCTACACCGTCGTGGCGGTGACAGCTCTCACTAGTGTGGTTGGCACCCCAGCGATCGTCCCATCGACGGGACTGTTGCTCGTGATACTCGGCATCCTGAGCGCGATCGATGTCTTGCTCGTCCTGAGTCGAGTAGGGGCGATCGGGAAGGCACTGACGCTTCTCGCACGTATCACCAATATCACGACAGCTAGTATCAACACCAACGTTATCGAGGAGGTGAACTAAGATGGTCGAGCAGATCTACACGGATTTCATGACAGCACTCCGTGAGGACGACGGTGAGCGGGCGATAGCGCTCGCAGACGAGTACCTCGAGGTACTCAGTGCGCAGACAGGAGTCGATATCGCACGAGAGGTCGCTGTACGTCGATATCTCATCCAGGGAGTCACTCAGGACGGACGTGAGGCGACCGCCAGAACTGTAATCGAAGCTGGCGAGCAGACCCGTCAACTGCGCGCCCAGAGTGGTGCCCTCGTGCAGGCGCTGGCATCGGGGCAACTCGATTTCGAGCGCGGCGCCGACATCGTCGAGGAACTGATCGACGTACAGGAGACGCTAGACAGCGCGTACGAGGAACTCCGCGCCGACGGTGCCCTGGAGCAGGTAGGGCCGATCCTGGTTGCTGACAGCGACAGCTCACTCGAGGTCCAGAAGGCGGCGGACGAAACTACCCGCGAGCGGGGCCCCAATTCCGGGAACCGAAACGCCAGCCGGGGTGCCGGCAACGGTGGCGGTCCCCCGACCGGGACCGTCGTCGAGACGAGTGCGACCGTTGTGGTCAGGAACGCAGGTGGCGAGGCCGCGACCGATCTCGACGTCGACATCGATGTCGACGAGACGCCGCTTTCGGGTGTCGACGTGACACCGGCGACCATCTCGGAGATCGGTCCCGACGAGCAGGTCGAACTCATCGTCGAGGTTCCCCGGTCGAATCCCTCCGGGAGGTACACGCTGACGATCCAGGTCGGCTCGGGGGCGGATGGGGTCTCCGAGTCGATACAGGTGATCGTCGCGGACAAGCAGCAGTACGTCGAGGATGCCATCGAGTCTCTCGAAGACCTCCGAGACGTGTTCGAGGGAATCGAACAGGAGGTCAATCGCTCGATGCGGTCGTTCCTTCGGATCACGAACCGTTCACGCCGCGACCTCGAAACTGTCCGCGATGGTCTTGACGACGGATCCCTGGGCGCGAGGCGAGCGAACCAGGAGCTGTTCTCAACCAAGCAGGGCCTCTCCGGTCTCCCGTCGAAAATAGAGACTCTCGCAATGCTGTCGGATGCTGAACGGGCCTCGCTCAAATCCGAGGTCGACGCCGTCGTCGACTCCGTCGAGCGAGCCATCGGGGCAGGCATCGAGCACTGACCGTCGCTTCCACCCGTATTTTTGGAGGATTCACAGTAGCGAGCCCTTGTCGAGAGACACGGCTCACAGGAACCCGGCAGCCAACGCGGCAGCAGACATTCCGATCCCAACGATCAGCATGGTGGCTCGCTGTCCGGCGCCGGACAGTATGGCGCCGTCGTTCGCCGTCGACTGCTGGTAGCGGGAGAGGTACGCCACGTACAGGCCGCAAGCGACGGCGGTGACTGCAATTACGTCACCGAAATAGCCGGGCAGTGTTCGACCCCGGAGATCCGTCAGTGGCGTGATCGCATCCATCCCGAGGACGAGAACAGCAGGCACCCCCACCGCGACGAATGCCGTCAGGATACTCCGGCCAACGGCGAGGACAATTCCCCGAGTGGTCGCCTCCCAGCGGTCGTCGGTGAGGATGACGAGGAGCAGGAGTGCTGCGGTCATGACCCAGATGCCGGCGAGAGCCTCGAACTGGGAAATCATGATTGCATGTGTGTTCCCGTCTACAAAAAACATTATTATTGGCTCTTCTGAATCGCCAGACAGCGGCGACTTGACCCGTCAAACTAAGGAGTTGCTGCGGGAGACGGCGGAGGATTCACGCCCAAAACGTCCCGTTTCAATGAGAAGGTCGTGACGTTGGCTACAAGTGCTGTTGACGACGCCGGGGTGCGCTGATCTCCACACTCGCTGGTGAGGAGAACATATTCATGGACGAACTTGAGGAACTGTACTTCAGAGGCTACTACTTCGATCCTAGCTGGCCCCAGACAGAGGTACCCGCGCCGGAAGATATCGAGATTCCTGACTTCGAGTTCGAGTACGACGTACCCACCGACGACCTCGGAATACTTAGCCGCCTCGTACCCGACGAAATTGAGCTATCGTACGAGACTCCCTCGGTAGACCTCCCCGAGGAGCTAGAAACAACCATCCAGATCCGCAACGAGCTAGAAGAGGCTGCTGTTTCCGGCACCGGTGGAATTGGTACTACCATCGACGAGCGGATGGACGGTCTCTCGGCTGACCTTCCAGACCTCGACGAGCAGGACGACACGGTCCGAGAACTCGTGAGCGACGGTCTGAGCACTGGTATACTCATAGTCGGTGAAGTAGTAAAGAGTATTATTGATGCTCTCGAAAACGTAGGTAGCTTACTTGATGACTTGAGTACAATCAGTGCCCTATTCTCGTTGGCGGCGGTCTTTGGTGCGTCTTTGGCAGTCGCCACCGGGGTCGGCGCGGTCGCATTGCTCGGGGCTGCAGCGCTTGCAGCGAAAGCTTCAGCTGTTCTGGGCCTCCTCGCGGTAGCTATCAACGCTCCACAGATTAAAATCGGAATGGACTACATGTCGCACCTGACTACGGTTCACGGAAGGGGGGCGTATACACTCGCCAACACCCGCCTCGGAGGTGTTGACCTATGAGCGACGAGCGGATCGTCGCGTTTCGGGATGCGCTACGCGACAGTGACCCGACTGAGGTGGTTGAGCGGTTCGACAGGTTCGACGCCGCGATCGAGGACCAGGAAAAGCGCGAGGCCGCCCTTCAAAATGTCGCACGTGGATTGGTCGCTCACGTTGCTGCGGACGAACCGGCTAACCAAACGGCACAGCAATTCTTCCGGACTGCAAACAAGGCACAACAGGCACGCCTTGAGGCGAAATTCGATTATCTCCTGTACCTGCAGGGCGGCCCGTCGGCCGAGGCTGTCGCACAAAAAGTCGATGCGGCACTTTCTGCCACTGAGCAGGTCGAAACGATCGCCACACAGCTGCGCGATTATAGTCTTGACATCTCACTGCCGAGCACGTTAGGTCTGACTGGTCCATCGAGTATCATCGTCGAGGCTGGCTCTGTGGTCGACGCGACCTTCACCGTCACCAACGTCGGAGGCTCCTCTGCCGAAGACATCGAGGTGGGCCTCACCGGTGAAGAGAATCTCTCGATCGAACCGCGTTCGATTGCTTCGATCGACCCTGGAAAGAGTGTTTCAATCACCGTGACCGGCACCGTCGACGAGCCAACCGAGTCGCCGCTGATTGTCTCGGCCGACGAGGCGAGCGCGCGTGCTAGCCTCGAGGTCATTGACGAGAATGGTTATTTTGAACGTGCGCTTCGGATCCTCGATGAGATCGAAGAGCAACTCGAGCTACTGTCCGCCGACGACGACCCCGAGGACGACGCTCCGGAGGATGTGCTCGAGGGACTCGAGAACAAGATCCAGAGGGCACAAACACGGATTGCGGACGTCCGCGGTGAAATCGGTAACAGGCCTGCACACGCTCTCGCAAACAGGGTGCAGTCGATTCAACAGCTCCTAGGTGCGTTCATGAATCAGATCGACGGGCTGTCGAATGCTCACCTCTCCGACCGCACTAAGGCGGTACTGAGTTCGGACGCCGAGCTTGCAATCGAAGCACTCGCAGCTGCAGAACAGAAGTTACAATAGGAACTTCACACCCAAGGGACCAGTCCAATCGGTCGAAGTATGTTCCACATCACCCGTTAGCGTGCGACCGGCTGTCTGGTTGCACGTACACGATCTAGCGTACCAAATCACTGAAACCGACACATCGTCGAAAAATATATAAATAATCGCAAGTGACCGTACCCAATGAATAATAGAAACAGCTATACTATTTTCTTAATTTTTGTTGCGGTCACACTGATACCCTTGCGGTGGACACCGCTGGATATCTACACGAGCGCCTTCCTTGCCGGCACTGTGGTAGTACTTCTGACAGTGCCGCGCCAGTCGATCCTCGAAGGAGTTCGATTCCTCCAGAATAAAACCGGGACAGACTGGACGTGGTGGGCACTGTGGGCAGTCGGCGTTCTGGTGGTCATGAACGTAACGCAGTATCTGGGCGCCCCAGATGTTTATATGGAGCGTCGCTTCCATCGTGGGTTTCCTCTTCCAACACGCTATGGGTTCGGGACGCTTGCTCTGTTTGGTGGCGGAATGGCGCTGGCGATCGTCAGCCAGTATGCCTCGATATATCGGACACTGCGTCGACAGCTCCCGTTCGAGCCTCCATCGAGCGGGTGGATGACGGTGGAGGGTGCGGCCCGACCGGAGGAAACTCCATTGAAAACGCCAATCGAGAATGCGCCCGCAGTCTGGTACAGTTACGAGGTCACCGAGCGACAGGACGGGCTCTTCCAGTGGCCCCGACTCCCCATCGACAGCGGTGAGCGGTCGATCCGATGGAGTGTGGCCGACCAGACACGCCGGGTCGTCATCGACGCAGCAAGTGTTCGACTGCTCCCGACGCGCCACCTCGCGGACGTTCGCACCGAGGAGTGTACGGTCTCACCCGACGAGCCGCTGCCACCCGGACTCGCTCGTCTGGAGCAGACGGAAGCCGGTGAGACCGACGCCGACCGCATGACCGACCGTCGCTATCGTGTGTGGTACCTGCCGGTTGAGGGACATATCGTCGCACACGGACCTACCGAGCCAGAAACACCAGGCTCGAGTGCCCTGGGCGGTGACGGGAACACGGTTTCAGTTGCCGTCGGAAAAACGTACGACGAAATCCGTTCACAGTTGGCCTTTAGAACGGCGTTCGCGGGCGGTCTTGGGCTGGTCCTGACCGCGATTGGTGCGTTACTCATCGCACTCGAGACGCCGCTGTGGTAGCTGCTTCCAAATCAGCGTCTGGATCATGATCGAAACGACAGGAGTCCGTAAAGACCTCTGGCCATCGATTCCTCCGCCATCGCCTGTACTCGATCCCGACGCAATCTCTTCCCACTATTTTAAAACACATGAACGCAGTCTGATCGAATTTGGAGGGATGCAATTAGTATCGTGTAAAACAAGATCTCCAGAGCCTGTCCGACAAATGATGTTCTTGCCGGTAAATGTCGCTAATTAACGCTATAGCCGGCTCTGAGGGCGTGAAATTCGACTCGGAATGGTTTCTCAGACAGGCTCTCCAATATTTTTTATTGTAGACTGGAATAGACCGAGTATGACTCGACTCGAGCGGAGGGAGCTGTTGACAAGCGTCTGTGCAGCCGGTGTCGTCGCTACCGCTGGCTGTCTCGAGACCAGCAACGGCGATGCAGACTCCGGGAGTAACTCCCTCGGCGACCATCGAGGGGTTCCGGAGTACGTCGACTACATCCCGGCAAACAGCGTGAACCGCGACAATGGAGGGCAATTTGCATATACTGATCTCGAGCAGGTGGACAGATACGAACAGGAGCACGGACCGTTAGATGAACAGCTGGCTAATGAGAGACTGGAAGATGATACACTGATTGGGCTTTCGGAAATGGCCATGGAGCTCAGTTTAGTTGGTTCATTTTTCGGCCTCCTTCCGTACACTTTCGACGATGAGTTCCTCGACGAGAACTTCAGAGAGATGGACGGCGTCATGTTGGTTGATGCTACAGTCGTCTTGTTTGGTGAGTTCGATACGGACGATGTCGTGGAGATGACGACGGGTTTCGAACGGTACGGTGACCACGGTGACTTCGAGATGTACGAAGGTGTCGACCCCAATAGTCATGAACAAGAGGGGACACTAACGACCGACACGGACGGACTGGCGTACGCCGTCTCCGAGGATGCCATCGTCGCCTCGATTAGCGATGATATCGATGGACTCGACCTCATCGAAGAGGTCACGGCTGCCGCAACCGGCGATAGAGACACGATTGCCGACAGTCACGACAGTGTAGACTGGGCGCTTGGTGCCGCTGGACACGGCCATCTCGTATTAGGCGTCTGGGATGCAGAGGATACTGAACGGTCAGTTGAACATTCTGATGACGGGGAAGAAATCGACCCACAAGACGAGCTTTCGGAGGATGCAGGGCTGATGGTCTCGAGTCTGGATGTTGACACCGAGACTGTGACTGGCCAGTTTGCTGTCCAGTTCGACGAAGCCATCGACGATGAATTGGAAGCTAGTTTGGACGAACACGTCGGGCAAACCGCTGACGACCGAGACAGACGAACAGATGACCATCGGGCTCTCGTCTCCGGTAGTTGGGAGCTATGAGGGGTACAATACTCGCAATGGAAACTGAGACAGTGAGCAGTCGAATTCGAGGTGTATTAATATAAAAAGATACAAATTAAATTTTAACCCCAACACTAAATAAGATTCAGGCTGGTGGACTGAATGTACACTTAAAATAATTGCATGAAGAAGCTATTTATAGACTACAATTTGCTTGTCTATATCTCATAATCGCGTGGAAAATTGTTGTCTTATCGTTTATCACAGTTTATAATTATTTTAAAATAGAGTTTTTATATACTATTTCTTATATTTATTAGCTTGGATGAGGAGATTAACTGAAGTAGATAGGCGCGCGTTTCTGAAAGGGGCAGCAGGAACGACCGTCGTTACAATGGGGGCGTCGACGGCTGTGCTAGCCGAGGACAACAAAGAATACGACTTCGACCGTATCGACGACCGGGGGAATCCTATTGAGGAGAACGTAACCGCCGAGAGTAGCGGTTCCTCACTCGGAGTTGCCGCAGAGTCAGAGGGTAAAAATCCAACTGATCCGCCGGACGCAACTATCGAAGCCTCGGAGTTCGAATGGGTCGAACTCGATCCTGATGAGTTCGAAAACGATACGTACGCGTTGCGACTCAGCGATGATGGTGGCGTCAACTTTAAATTTTGAGTACCAAACCGAAGGCGACGAACTTCCCCAGGATGCGCTCGAGGGGCTCGAAGGGAAGATCGAGACGGCACGAACACGGATTAACGATGTCCGTGAGGATATCGGTGATAGGCCTGGACACGCTCTCGCAAACAGGGTTCAGGCGATTCAGAATCTCCTGGGCGCGTTCATGAATCAGGTCGACGGATTATCAAACGCTCACCTCTCAGACCGCGCTGAGGCGGTACTGAGTTCGGATGCCGAGCTTGCCATCGAAGCGCTCGCAGCTGCCGAGCAAGCATTGTCCGATAGGGAATCTAATGGTCGAGGAAGTCAGTCTGGTCGACCGTAGCTAAACACCTATCAATTTCACGTTAATAAATAATTAGACAAAACGAGTATCTGGTTGCACTTAGGGCATCAAGCTTGAACAATCACCAAGACTCTAACGACCATCGTATATTTATATAAAACCCAATGGACATGAATGACCGAGACGGTTTGACTTTGACACTCCTATTCGTTGTAATCTTCACAATACCCTGGCAGTGGACACCGCTGGATTTCTACACGAGCCTCGTCCTCGCCGGTGTTGTGGTGGTGTCCCTGACAGTTCCGAAACAGTCGATCATCGAAGGGGTTCGATTCCTCCAGAATGGTACTGGAGTACACTGGATGTGGTGGGTATTATGGGTAGTCTGCGTTCTAGTGGTGATAAACGTAACGCAATACCTGGGTGCACCGGACGTTTTCATCGAGCGTAGAGGTCGCCACCGTGAGATACCCATTCCAACACGTTACGGAATTGGGACGCTTGCCCTGGCTTGTGGCGGACTGGCGCTGGTGCTCGTAAGCAACTATGCATCAGTATACCGTACGCTACGTCGACGACTCCCGTTCGAGACCCCATCGAGCGGCCGGATGACGGTCGAGGGGACGGCCCGACCGGAGGAAGAACCACTGCGGACACCGATTGAGGGAGCGCCTGCACTCTGGTACCGCTATCAGGTCACCAAAGAACAAGATGGGCTCTTCCAGTGGCCCCGACTTCCAGTTGCTAGTGGCGAGCGATCGATCAGATGGAGCGTTGCTGGCCAGACGCAAAAAACAGTCATCGACACAGATCGTGTCCAACTGCTTCCAGACCGCACACTCCCAAAGGTGCGTACCGAAGACTGTACAGTCTCACCCGACGAACCGCTGCCACCCGGACTCGCCCGTCTAGAGCAATCCTCAGCAAACGGCAACCCCAACGCCGACCGCACGACAGACCGTCGCTATCGTGTGTGGTACCTACCGGTTGAGGAATCCGTCGTCGCACACGGACCTACCGACCCGGAAACGCCCGGCTCGAGTGCCCTGGGCGGTGACGGGAACACGGTTTCAGTTGCCGTCGGAAAAACGTACGACGAAATCCGTTCACAGTTGGCCTTTAGAACGGCGTTTGCGGGTGGCCTTGGACTGGTCCTGACCGCGATTGGCGCTCTACTTATCGCACTCGAGATGCCGCTGTGGTAGCCGGTTTCAGATTAGCGTCCGTAATACAATCGAAACGACAGGAGTCTGTAACCGATCCCCGGCCACCGATGTCTACGCCATCGACTGTACTCGAGCGCTTCACGACTCCCCTCGATCTTCGATACGGGTGGGTGCATTGCGATCGGACCTAGCTGTGATTGTCGCAGGATACGACTGCAACCGTGTAGGTTCAGGGACACGTCGTACCCTGGCACCCGAACGACTGAACGAAGGTTACGGAGAGCCCGCGACCGTCGCATAGCAGTTCCCACTCGAGAGCTCCCACTCTACCACCTCGAGGGCGCTCGCCGCGAGGTCCGCCTCGAACTCGTCGGGGTCGTAGATGTGGTAGAACCGGTCGACGGTCTCGCCGCCGGGGAGGGTCCACTCGACGGTCGTATCGAACCCCTCGGGCTCCTCGAAGCGGTCGTGGGCGGTCGACCAGGCGCTGACCAGCGCGCGGCCGTCCGGCGCGAGTACGCGGGCGAGTTCGTCGAGACTGGCCCGCCTGGCCACGCGGGTCGGCAGGTGATGGAGCGTCGCGACGTAGACCGCGAGGTCGACGGCGTCGGTGGCGAGCGGCAGCTCCGCGGCGTCGCCCTGGACCAGCGCGACGTCGAATTCGCGCTCGCGGGCGCGCTCACGGCCCGTCTCGAGCAGCCCGCGGCTGGCGTCGACGCCGACGATCGACTCGAGGTCGGTCTCGGCGGCCAGCACCTCGGCGTGCCGGCAGTTCCCACAGCCGAGGTCGAGGCCGACCGTCGGCTCCCGACGGGGGCTCAAGCTATCGCGGTCGACTCGGTTGCCGTATGTGCGGACGAACGATTCGACCTCGGGCCAGGCGTACTCGCGGGTGGACGCGAAGTGGGAGGCGATCCGATCGTAGGTGTCACGGACGGCCGCGCGTTTCGATCGGTCGGCGGCCCGGTCGTGCTCGTCGGCCATTGTCGGTCGTCGTCGGGGGACGGGCAAAAAGCGTTCGAGTGTGACCGACGCGGGGGCTCGAGTCGATCAGACGACGAGCGCGAACAGGAGCACCGAGAGCGCGATCATGGCCGCCGCGTGTTTCGCCCCGGACCGCACGTCGCCGGTGCTCAGCTGGCCGGCGATCAGCCCCGAGAGGAGTCCCTGGACGAGCGTCGCGTGATAGAACAGGGTTTCGTAGGCGTCCATCTCGCCGGCCGAGAGCCCACCGAGACCGTCGATCTCGGCACCGCCGGCCTCGACCCCCTCCGTCGGGATGTTCGGCAGGAGAAAGGCCGCGAGCACCGTAACGATAAACAGGAACACCAGAAACGAGACGTAGACGACGATCATGTACTCGACCATCACCTGGCCCCGTTCGCGTTTGAGCCGTCGGTCCGAGGCAGCCTGGCGACCGGCGATCCGGAGGACGGTCGAGAGGTTCCCGCTGGCGTTCATCGCCTCGGTGATGAGCGTGACCGCCCGGGAGACGGCTCTGGTACGGATTCGACTCTCGAACCGGCGGAACGCACTCGAGAGGTCGGCGCCCCACTGGACGTCGGCCCAGACCCGATCGAGTTCCTCCCCGAGCGGCCCGAGTTCGGAGTCACGGACGTGATCGACGGCCTGCACCATCGACGTGCCGGCTTCGTTGACGCTCGCGAGTCGGTCGAGGAGGTCCGGGACCGCCGCCGCGACGGCGTCGATCCGACGGCGATGCAGTTCGTAGAAGACGGCGAACGTCACGAGGACGAATAGCAACGCGAGCGCGACGACGTCGTCGACGACGGTCACGTCGAATCCGCCGGCCGTGAACGCCGCCCGTGACTGCCAGGCGACCACGACGAGTGCGATCGGCACGGTGATCGCGAGCGTCAGGTTCGGCCGCTCGAGCAGCGTCTCGAGCGGGGATGCGAACCGGTCGCGAATCGCCTGCAGTCGACGGTGGTACTGGATTCGCTCGATGTTCGTTTGGACGGCGTCGGCGGCGACGCCTGCGGGAACCCCACCCGGCTGTCCACCGTCGGCGCTCGTCGAGCCAGCCGTTACGGGTGTCACCGGATCCGGTTCCTCCGGCGTGGTGTTGCCGGGGATGAGCGAGTCGGTTACCATACTGAGATAGACGACGAAGACGAGATTCCCGAGCGGGAGGATCAGGTAGATCAATGCCTGCAGCGGTTCGACCGTCCCGCCGACGGAGATACCGATGACGACCAGGATCGTCACCAGAAAGAGTGGGCCGGCGACGAGCACCGTCACGTAGGCCTCCGCGAGCGTCCCGAGCATCTCGAGGACGCGTTCTTGCTGGGACTCCGCTTCGACCTGGTACTCCTGGTGCTGGCGCTCGAGGAACGCAGAGAGGCTGTGGCCGCTCTGGAGGACGCTGACGAGGTTCTCGGTGAACTCGCTGAACGCCGGGCTCGGGGACTGTCGCCCCATGTGCTGGAGGGCGGTGATGACGTCGACCCCGAAGGTGTCCATGTGACGGATCGCGACCTCGAACTCCGTCGCGACTTCACCGTAGGTCGCCTCGTGGCGGGCGACGATCCGGATCACCTCCGGAAACGCCATGCCGCTTTTCGAGAGGGCGTAGATGAACGCGATGGTCGAGGGCAGTGCCGATTCGATCTGACGCTTGCGCGCATCGGCGACGTAGGCCGGATACCACCACCGAAGCCAGTAGGTGAGACTCGCCGCGACCGTCCCCAGGGTCAGGCAGGCGACGGCGAAGAGGACGAACAGTTCCGCCGCCGACAGCGCCGGTAAGCCGCCGAGATTCGCGAGGAACTCGAGCGGACCGGGGAGTGCCTCCTGTAGCGTGTCGGGATCGATCGCGAGGACGAGCAAGAGGCCCCAGATGACGTACATCCCGAGGATCGAGCCGATGACGGCGGCGACAGCGGCAAACAGCATCGTCTTCGATCCGTACTCGCGGTAGGTCGTCGGGACGTGGGCCATCCGGAGCGCCTGCTGTCGATCCGGATGCTCCTCGCGAAACGCCTCGATGTAGCCGCCGAACAGTCCGATCGAAACCCGTGTCAGTACCCGATCGACGCCCTCGTGGACGGTGGTGAGGACGAGCGGGACACAGAGGGCCACCGCGAACGCCAGCGGGACGAAACTCGAGAGCGTCATCCCTGGTTCCGGCCGCCCTCGACGGGCATTCCCGGGGCCCCCGCGTCGTCGCCCTCGGTCGTCTCGCCGGCCGTCGACGCGTTCGACGACTCGCGCGATTCCTCGGCCGTCTTGATCGTCTCGAGGACACCCGCCGTGTCGGCGTAGTACTCGTTGACGAGCGCAGTGAACTGCCGGTAGTCGGAGATGCCGTTCTCCCAGAGGTACTCGAGGAACCGCTGTCGGTTCTCGAGTTCCTGCAGGAGTTCGGTCTGGCTCCAGCCACGCTCGTCGCGGATCTCCGTCAGCAACTGGCTCCCCTCCGAGCGAAACGCGTCCGCTCCGGAGTCCCAGGTGTACGCCGTCGAGTAGTCGAGTTCGCCCGTTCGTTGATCGATCCCATCGATCTCCGCGAGGACCTTGTTCCGTCGAACGCGGCCGCTCTCGAGACGGGTGAGCGTCTGTACCGAGAGGATGTCCAGGCTCTGGACCATCGCTCGCGGGACGTTGATCGGCTCGTTCTCTAAGCGATTGATCACCGTCTGGACGGAGTCGGCGTGCATCGTCGAGTAGGTGGTGTGGCCGGTGTTCATCGCCTGGAAGAGGGTGATCGCTTCCTCGCCACGGACCTCACCGACGACGATGTACTCGGGGCGGTGTCGCAGCGCCGATCTGAGCAGATCGTACATCGTGACGTCCGTTCCGTCGTGGAGCCGTTCGCGGGTGACCGACGAGAGCCAGTTGTCGTGATAGAGCTGCAGTTCGCGAGTGTCCTCGATGGTGAGCACTTTCGATCGCGGCGGGATGAACATCGAGATCGCGTTCATACTCGTCGTCTTGCCAGACGCGGTGCCGCCGGCGAAAATGAGACTCTTGTTGTGCTCGATGGCGAGCCAGAGGTAGGCCATCTGCTCGACGCTGAACGTGCCGTACTCGAGCAGGTCGACGGGCGTGAACGGTTCGTCAGCGTACTTGCGGACGGTGAACGCGGACCCGCGAGGCGTGACCTCTTCTCCGAGCGCCAGTTCGGCGCGCGAGCCGTCGGCGAGGGTCGTCTCGACCATCGGATCCCCGATGGAGATGTGACGACCGGAGTGCTGGGCGAGTCGCACGACGAACCGATCGAGATCCGCCTTCTCGAACGAGACGTTCGTCTCGATGTCCGTATACTCGTCGTGGTAGACGAAGATCGGCAGCTCGTACCCGTCACAGGAGACGTCCTCGACGTGTGGATCGTGCATGATCGGATCGAGCCGTCCGTAGCCCCGAAAGTCCCGATAGATGTAGTAAAACAGTCGGTAGAACGCCCGGACGTCGACGTCGGCGCCGTAGCGCTCGAGGTACTCGTGGATCGTCTCCCGAAGGAGCGTTTCGACGTCGCCGTGGGGCTCGTCCCGGTACAACAGCGGGTCGCGGACGTCCTCGAACAGGGTCTCGAGCAGAACGCGTTCGTCGGGCCGGAGCGTTGGCTCGACGACGTGGTAGCGGTGGTGGTTCGCGTCCGGGTCGTAGCCGATCGTGACGAACGCGAACGGGGCGTTGACCCAGTAGCGGTCGACCTCCTCGAGTCCGGGGACGCCGTCGAACTCGAGCAGTGGCCCGTGGACCGTCGGCTCGTACTCGGCCAGCTCGAGCGTCGTGCCCCGGATCGCCTCGATGGCGCGTCGAATCGTCCGCCGTGCGCGCTCGAGCGTGGTCTCCCCGGACCGGTCGGCTATCCAGCGTTGCTGGCGCTTTCCGTCGCCATCCTCGCTGCCACGTCTCCCGTCGAACTCGAGGTCTCCCTCTGGTGAAGTCATCTCTCGGCTCCGTGTGTCCTCGGTGTCTGTCTGTGTGGAAAGACAGTCTGTCTTTCGGAGTATCGAGCCTGAGGCGTCTTAAATGGGGTGGTCGGTCGGAGTCCGAATCCGTGCGGCGCCGCCATCGGCAGAAACCGATCAGTTGGCGGAGTCGTCGTGCGTTACGTTCATACGGCGGGAGCGCTAACCGCTGTGTACGGAATGAGGCGCGAGCACTTCACCCTGGAGGTCGAAAACGTCGAGTGGGTCGAGACCGATGGCGAACCGAACAAACCCTCGGTATCGATCGAATTTACTGGCCCATCGACGATGATTCGCGAGCGCCTAACCGGTCCGGACGGTGCCCTCCTCGAGGCAGGTGAGACGGACGTCGCGCTTCGACTGCAGGCGCCGCTCGGCGACGGCGCTCCCGGCGTCGTCAGCGTTACGAACCGGGTTACCGGCGAGTTCATCCTCGAACTCAACCAGGACGCCGACAACGTGCTGACGTTCATCGCTGCGGCACGGGGCTACGGCGAAAGCTCGAACGATGACGACGGTCGCTACACCGTCGAGATCACGCTCGAGGGCGACGACGAACCGTTCGTCCGGTACGACAAACGGACGTTCCTGGTGTACGACGACGAGGGCAGTCTCCTCAGACAACACAGCCTGATCCCGAGCGGCGTCGAACTGTAGGCGACGCGAGCTGGAGCCGACGAGTATTAGCGCCGACGGCTCGGGGAGCAATCGGCCGCCGGTATGTTCATCCGGTGGGAACCGACCGGCAGCTATAAGTGTTTTAGGCAACCCTAAATTAGAGTAGACACCGGTATCCGCCGGAAGACGACTATGGCGAACGGACAACTGCTCTCGACGACGACCCAGGAACCGAGCCGGACACCCGAGACGACCGGTGGCGTCGTTCTCGAACTCGACGGCATCGCAAAAGACTTCGGTGGCGAGACAGTCGTCTCTGACCTGTCGTTGACCGTCCACGACGGCGAGATTCTCACGCTGCTTGGCCCCTCCGGCTGTGGCAAGACGACGACGCTCCGGCTGATCGCCGGCCTCGAGAAACCGACCGCCGGTCACATCCACCTCGAGGACGTCGACGTCGCCGGCAATGGCCAGTTCGTCCCGCCGGAAGACCGCGGCGTCGGCGTCGTCTTCCAGGAGTTCGCCCTCTTCCCACACCTCACCGCCCGCGAGAACGTCGCCTTCGGACTCCAGGAGTGGGACGAGGAAGAGCGAGACGCCCGGGTCGAGGAACTGCTCGAACTCGTCGGACTCGAGACCCACGGCGACCACCTCCCTGACGAGCTTTCCGGCGGACAACAACAGCGGATCGCGCTGGCCCGCTCGCTCGCTCCCGAACCCGAGATGCTGTTGCTCGACGAGCCCTTCTCGAACCTCGACGTCGACCTGCGCGTCGAGATGCGCGAGGAGGTTCGCCGGATCATCAAAGAGACCGGCGTGACCGCGATTTCGGTCACCCACGACCAGGAGGAGGCGCTGTCGATCTCGGATCGCGTCGCCGTAATGAACGAGGGGAACATCGAGCAGATCGACGTTCCCGAACGCGTCTTCCAGCAGCCTAAATCGCGGTTCGTCGCGGGCTTTCTCGGGCACGCGAGTTTCCTCTCGGGCGAGGTCCACGGCGACCACGTCGACACCTCGCTGGGGCGCGTGCTCCGCGACGACGTCAACGGGCTGGCCCACCAGTACGACGGCAGCGAGATCGACCTGCTCGTCCGCCCGGACGACGTGACGGCCTACCCCGCGAACGAATCCGAGGCGAACGGCCGCGTCGTCTACCGGCGGTACCTCGGCCCGACGGTCCTCTACCGGGTCGAACTCGACTCCGGCGAGACGATCGAGTGCATGCACAACCACTCGGACCGAATCAAACTGGACGAACGCGTCACCGTTCGCGTGACGGCCGACCACGAACTCGCCTGGTTCCCCGCCGGCCAGCGCGACCGGACCATCCCGCCGGCCGACGACTGATACGGTCTGTTGTACCGGGTTACCGGTGATCGATCGAGTGGGCACAGCGTTCACCGGTACCGAATTACGACAGACCGTATGAACGCGAACCGACCGATACCGAAATCGCGGCTGCGCCGACGTTTTGCGACCGTTGAGCACACAATCCTTAAGCCACGACCGTTCGTAAGGCCGTGCATGCACAAGGACGAACTCCTCGAGCTTCACGAAGAACTCGTCGTCATCATGGAGTACTTCGCCGAGCGTGAGGAGGTCGACGAGAGCCTCTTCGACCCGTACCACGAGCTCGACGTCGATCCCTCGCACGTCCACAAATCCAAGAGCGAGCACAAACACGCGGTCTTCGTTCTGGGGAACGCGCTCGCGAACGGTATGAGCGACGACGAGTTCTCGAGTGCCGGACGAATCGGCAAGCGAATGAAAGAACTCGCAGAGGACGCCGAGTCGAAAATCTAACTCGAGGCCGAACGTATCGGAATCGAGAATAGTAGCCAAAAGTATTTGTTCCGGTTCCCGCTTGTTGAACTATGAACCCGCGCACGAAAAAGCGCGTCGAACGATGGGATTCTCGCCCGTTCAGCGGCGGTTACGCTGCGCTCTCCGATCTCGCTGCGAGTGGCTTTTCGGGCGCCGTCTGTGCGACCGGCACGTGGCTGTTCATGCTCAACGGCCGCGTCGTCGGCGTGTTCGACGGCGATATCGAAGACTTCGAAACCGACTCCGGTACCGTACACGAGGCCCCACACCCCTCACTGCCGCTGCTGTGTTCGATGGAAGAACGCGGCGGTGACACGCGAGCGAAGTACTACACGAACGAGACCCCGTTGACGGAGGTCGACGAGACCCTCAAGAACGGCTCGTTCACCGGTTACGTCGAACTGAGCGAGAACGTCCTCAGTGGCGACTATTACGCCGTCTACTACGGCGGTCGACGGATGGCTGCGGCGTACATCGGAAACGCCGAACGCCTGCTCACCGGCGACGACGCGTTCGACCGCGCCGCCGAGGAGGTCGGTATCTATCGGGTGATCGACGTCGACGTCGAGGTGACGGACGTTCCAGGGTCGGACACCGACAGCGCCGGCGCCGGAACTGGCGACGCCAGTTCGACCGGCGTACGGTCAGATTCGGGTACGTCCACGACCGGCGCTGACTCCGACTCGAGCGATCGACCGGAGCCGTCGGCCGACCCGACCGAGTCCGCGATCGAACCGATCGACATCTCGGGTGGCAGCTCTGGGACCGACGACGCCGCGACCACTCCCGGGATTACCGCCGACGACTCGGTCATCGACGAGCCGGAGCCGGCCGGGATCACCACGGCCGACTCGACTCCGGACGACTCGCTCGAGGACGCAGGCGACGAACCGACGGACGCCGCCCCCGACGACTCGTCCGGGGCGACGCTCGAGCCCGAAGAAGTCGAAGCTGCAGCGGCCGAACTCGATCGGAACGACATCTCCTGGACAGAGGAGAGCGTCGACGGCGTCGGCGACACTGAACCCACGGTCGACGATATCGATGACGCGGAGCCCGCGGTCGACGCTGCGTCCTCCACGACCGACACCGACGACACATCCAGTACGGCCGTCAACGCCGGCGACGCACCCAGCACGACTGTCGACGCCGGCGACGCACCCAGCACGACTGTCGACGCCAGCGGTGCTTCCGATTCGGCCGTCGGTGCCAGCGATACATCCAGTGGGGCCGTCGACACCGACGACGAGGACGACTCCGAACTCGAGGAGCGATTCGAGGAAGAAGAGCAGTGGCGAGAGACGCGAGCCATCCCCTCGATCGACCCCGACAGGACCACGAGCAGTGGTGCGAGCGCGTCGAAGACAGCGACGAAAGGACGGCAGAAACCGAGTCGCTCCGGCGAGGGCAACGCGACCGCGGCGAGCGATTCGGGATCACCCGACGCTACCCGCTCGTCGAATGCAACCGGGCGCCGAAGGGCCGGGTCGAGGTCGTCGAACCGATCGAGTGCTGGGACGACCGCGAACGCCGATGCCCAGTCGAAATCGCGGACTAACCACCCGATCGAGCGACTCAAAGAGCGCGTCGAACGCCTCGAGGCGCGTCGGGAAGAACTCGTTTCGAAAGCCGAGCGTCTCGAGTCCGAACGCGACCGACTCCGCTCGGAGAACCAGGACCTGACCGCACGCGTCCAGCGACTCCAGTCACGCATCGAGGAACTCGAGTCCGAACTCGAGCAGGCCCGTGACGGCGACACCACCGCGGCAGCCTCGAGACAACTCTCGGCCGCCCAGGCCCGTTCCGGGACGAACCTCTTCGTTCGATACGGATCCAAAAGCGAGCCGACGCTCACGACGGCTCACGACGGCGACGCCGACCGGGACGACGTCGCCGCGAACCTCCGGCTCGAACAGCACACCGAGTTCGACGCCGCCGACGTGGCAGTCGACGGCCAGCCCTACGAGGAGTTTCTCACCGGGACGATGGCCTACCAGTTCGTCGACTGGCTCACCGAGGTGTTGCTCTACGAGATCCGGGACACCGGCCACGCGAGCGGGCTGGCCGACCTCTACGACGCCATCCCACGAATCGATCGGGTGGAGCTTCAGGGGTCGATCTCGCTGGCCGACGACGACACCGAGGACGTTCCCGACCAGGTTTCCTTCGACGTGGTCGCGTACGACAAGATGGGCAACCCGCTCGTCGTCGTGACGGTCAACGACTCGCGTGAGCCGGCGAGCGAAGACCTGCTGGCCGGCCTCGAGGAGGCCGCGTCGGCGGTGAAAGCGAACTATCCGGACCTCGCAGCCGCGATCGCTGTCACTGCGAGTTACTTCGAACCCGGCGCGCTGGAGGTGACCGAGCAGGCGACCGACAGCGGCATTCTTAGCCGGAGTTCGAAGTCGAGTTTCGTCAACGTCTCGCGAAAGCGCGGCTACCACCTCTGTCTGGTCGAGGCACAGTCCGACGGGTTCCACATGACCGTGCCCGAACTCTAGCAACTGGCGTCGTGCTGTTTTGTGAACCGACGTCCCGGGAGAACGCGAGTGGCTCAGTTCAGCCGCTTTCTCGAGTCACCTTCGTGGTGACTGCGACGGTCCTGTGTAGTCGACACTCGGCGACGGGGAGCAGGCGAGGGGACGGTCCGTCAGGGCGGACCGACAGAGAATTAACCTTCGATCTCGGCGACGTCCTCGATCTTCATCGACTCGAGCTTCTCGACGATGTCGTCGATCTTGCCGTCGAGCTCGTCGACGAACTCGGCGGTGCGCTCGGTCTTGATCGCACCCTGACTCGAGGGTTCGATGAGGTTCTCTTCCTCCAGGACGCGGAGGGAGTACCGAACCTTGTGGTGGGGGTAACCCGTCTCGTTCGACATCTTGACGATCCCGATCGGTTCGTTCTCGATAACCATCTTCAGGACCTGCAGATGTCGTTCCAACATGTCGACTTCCTTCTCAAGTCGGTCTATCATGGCATTTGTTAACTTGTCTTAGGACCTTTTAAAAGTTACTCTCCAGATCCGACGTGAGAGTCTGACATCTAGAGTTGGTTTTTGCGAGTAGTTAACGTTTCGGCTTCCTGGCAGCCGTCGACCGACTGTCTGGTGGTTCGAGTGACGAATTTGGAGGACACGCTCCGGAGTGTGTCCCTGTCACTCGGCGTCCGGTGGGGACCTATCCACGACCGTGTGTATATTTCGAACCGGGCCCCGCCGATACCGTAATCTGTTTATCGGCCCGGCAAGAATCCGCCGCTGTTATGACCGTCACAATCGTCGGGTCGCAACTCGGCGACGAAGGCAAAGGTGGCGTCGTCGACGTCTACGGCGACGCGGCCGACGTGGTCGTCCGCTATCAGGGCGGCGACAACGCTGGACATACCGTCGTAAACGACGGTACGAAGTACAAGCTGTCGCTCGTGCCGTCGGGCGCCGTCCGGGGCAAGGTCGGCGTCCTCGGCAACGGCTGTGTCGTCAACCCGGAGACGCTGTTCGACGAACTCGACCAGCTTCGCGACCGTGGTCTCGAGCCCGACGTGCGCGTGGCCGAGCGGGCACACGTC
This sequence comes from Natrialbaceae archaeon B1-Br10_E2g2, assembly GCA_001563805.1. Taxonomy (GTDB): domain Archaea; phylum Halobacteriota; class Halobacteria; order Halobacteriales; family Natrialbaceae; genus Natrarchaeobaculum. Next base: position 9,776 of record LKMK01000008.1, on the reverse strand, counting down.
ATCCTCCCGTATCACCGGGCGCTCGACGGGATCGAAGAGGACGAGAAGGCAGACCTCGCCGCGGGGACGACCAAACGCGGTATCGGCCCGACCTACGAGGACAAAGCCGGGCGCCGTGGCGTTCGGATCGGCGACCTGCTCGACCCCGAGGTCCTCCGCGAGCGACTCGAGTACGTCGTTCCCCAGAAGAAGGCGCTCGCAGAGGAGGTCTTCGACAAAGAGACCGGCGAGGAGTTCGACATCGACCACCTCTACGAGACCTATCTCGAGTACGGCGAACGACTCGCGGCCGAAGAGATGACCGTCGACTGCGGGACGTTCCTCCAGGAGCGGATCGACGCCGGCGACGAGGTCATGCTCGAGGGAGCACAGGGAACCTCGCTCGACATCGACCACGGCGTCTACCCATACGTCACCTCCTCGAACCCGACCGCCGGCGGCGCAGCCGTCGGCAGCGGCCTCGGTCCCGGCGTCGTCGGCACCGGCGAGATCGTCGGCATCGTCAAGGGCTACCTCTCCCGCGTGGGAACCGGCCCGCTGCCGACCGAACTCGGCGGTGTCGAGGGACAGACGCCGGGATACGATCCCGACGAGGCCGACGAGGCAGAAGAGGAGCTCGCGACCTACATCCGCGACGAGGGTGGGGAGTACGGCACCGTCACCGGTCGCCCGCGCCGTGTCGGGTGGCTCGACCTGCCGATGCTTCGCCACGCCGCGCGTGCGAGCAGCTTCACCGGCCTCGCGATCAACCACGTCGACGTGCTCGCGGGTCTCGACGAGGTCAAAATCGGCGTCAGCTACGACTTCGACGGCGAGGAGCTCCTGACGATGCCCCCGACGACCGAACAGTGGGGTCGGTGTGAGGCCACCTTCGAAACGTTCGAGGGGTGGCCCGACGTCGACTGGGCGGCGGTCGCCGACGAGGGCTACGACGCCATCCCCGAGAACGCACGGACCTACCTCGAGTTCGTCTCCGACGAGCTCGACGTGCCGATCTACGCCGTCGGCGTCGGCCCCGGTCGCGAAGAGACCGTCGTCGTCGAAAACCCCTACGAGTAGCGCCGACCGGGCTTCTCTCACCGAACTCACACACCGGTTTCGAACGGTTCGACGGGAACGATCTTCCCGAAACCTTTTGCTGAATGCGCTACGCCTACGTACTATGAAGGAGTCGTTGCTGGAGATTCTCCGCTGTCCGCTTGATAAACACGAACTCGAGCTCGAGGACGCCGAGTACGACGGCGACGAGGTCGTCGCCGGCGTGCTCGTCTGTGCTGAGTGTGGCGAACGGTACCCGATCGAAGACGGGATCCCGAACCTGCTCCCGCCGGACATGCGCGAGGAGACGCCGGCCTGAGCGGCCTGATCGACCGTGTCCGGGACCGAGCTCACCGTCCACGTCAATCGCACGGCCGCCAACACGCTCGAGACAGACGCCGACTCACTCGAGACCGACCGACGACTGACCGTCGTCCTGTGTGGGCACGAGCGGCCGGCACACGTCCACTGTCGGCTCGGCGGTGGCCTCGACCGGATCGCGACGATCGACCAGTCGAACTACTACATCGCCGCCGGCGACACGGTCGGCGTCCCGATCGACGTCGACGGCAACGCCATCGACGAGCCGGTGTCCGGATACCTCGAGTTCGTCACCGGCTACGGCTCGGAGTCGGTGTCGGTCGACGTTACGCTGGTGCCGCCACCGCCGGAGATCGAGGTCGACGAGACGCTGACCAAACCGAACCGTGAGCGATCCGATCCGCCCGCGGTCGATCGCGCCCTCGCGTCCGTCCGCGAGGACTTCGGACTCGACTCGACGACCATCGGGGTGCTCGCCCTCGGCGCATTCGCGGTCGCGGTCGCGGTCGCGACGGCGGCAACGATCGGCAGTGTCGTCGCCCTACTCGGACTGTCGATCGTCCTCGGCGGCGTCGCCGTCGCGGTGTGGCTCCTGGTCTAACTTCGTCCGACCGCCGGCTCACTTTTCAGTCAGATCGCTCGCCTCGAGCGCGCCGTCCACGAACCGCTTCGCACGGAGGTATCGCGCGCGATAGCGGTTCGCGCCGTCGGCGACGTCGGCCTCGCGGATCTACCCGAGCCGGTCGTCGGCGACGGCGTCGATCAGGGCCGATAGCTGGGCTAATTCGCGTTCCGTAAGCTCGAGTTCGTACCGTCGTTCCGGGTCGGACTCGAGATCGGTCCACTCCCGAGCGGCGGCGATCACGAGCGAACACGGCTCTCGACAGGGGAACTGGCCGTCGCCGCTGGGGGTCGAGAGGTCGTCGCCGTCGGCGTACTGCCACGCTCGCCGGCGCAGACACTGCGAGTCGACACAACAGGATTCTGCCATCCAGTCGACCGCCTCGCGGGGGAGCTCGTCGACCACGTCGTAGATGCCGGTCTGGCGCGTTGCCGTCTCGAGCCAGTGGTCGACGTCGAGCTCGCCACGTCGCTCGCGGTCCCAGTTCGCGATCGTCGCCGGGTAGAACGCGTCGACGGTCTCGACCAGCTGTTCGCCGGAGAGACCGGTGAAGGTCCAGCCCGGTCGCAGCGTTGGGGCAGTCTTCAGCGGCCGGTAGCGTCCATCCTCGTCGGCCCTCGCGATCTTGCGGGCCTCGCGGGGGTCGGTGTACCTCTCGAGCGCCGCCGCGTCGGCGTCGACGTCGTCGACGTGGCAGAGATCGTAGACGCGCTCGCCGTCGAAAGGAGCGTCGTCGACGAGTCGAGTCGTAACTACCAGCTGTCCCCACCCTCGCTCGAGACCGTCACGGAGTCGCTGGTAGCGGTCGGGGACCGAACGCGTCGCGTCGGCCGCTCGCCCCGCTCGTTGGGCGTCGACGATCGGGGCGCGCTCACACCACCGGAGGAACGCCCGTCGGGCCGTCCCCTCGCCACCGACCGTCGCTTCCCAGTAGTACCAGTTGCTCACGTACGGCTCGGCCGCCTCGAGTGCGTCGTCGAGTGCGGCCTCGTCGAGACGCGCGGGGTCGTCGCCGGGCGTCTCGAGGACGTAGGCGCCGTCCTCGTGCTCGAGTCGAAGGCCGTCGACGTCGATTTTCCGTTCCATGGCGACGCGGACGGCCTCGCGGTGTGCCGGTCGATCCGACACGCTCAGCCACCCGTTCCGGTCACGTCTCCCCGGACCGTCTCGAGCGCGTCACCGACGTCGGCGCCGGCCGCTGCCGCCCGCTCGAGGACCACGCCGGCCAGCAGTTCCTCGGTGCCGACCGCGCCGGCGTACCAGAGGCGATGGCCGTCGACGTCGGCCGGAACCGACCAGCCTCGCCGGTGATCGTCGGTCAAGCCGACGTCCTCGGGGATGTCCTCCTGCGTATGAAAGCCGTCGGCGATGAACAGCGGCACGAGGACGACGTCACGGCTCCGGAAATAGGCCGTCACGTCGTCCACTTCGGGGGACTCGTCCATGAACAGCGCTTTCACCTCCTCGAACCGGCCCCGGTCGCGGATGCGCTCGGCGTGGTACTCGACCGCCTTCGCGGAGTTGTCGTTGCGATCCGTCCCGTGGCCGACGACCGCGAGGCCGACCCCCGGCCCGACCTGTGGGTCACCCGTTACGCGCTCGGCTCGACGGACGATCACGTCGGTCATCGCGTCGTGGGTCCCGACCGGGCCACAGTAGTGGACCGTCTTCTCGACGTCGCCGGCCTCCAGGGTGGCACTCTCTGCGCTCGTCCCCTCGGAGTCCCACAGCGAGGGGTCCCACCCCTCGAGTCGCAGTTCGCGTGGGATCACCCGTTCGGTGAAGTAGCCCTCGCTGATGAACAGCGGGACGACGTACACCTCCTCGGCCTCGAGCGAGCGGAAAGCCTCGCGAAAGTGTGGCTCTTCCTTCCAGAACGCCTCCTGGACCTCGTCGAACGCACCCGTCTCGCGGATGGCGTCGGCGTGGGCGTAGGTCGGAGCCGAGGCGTCCGGATTCAGGTGTGATCCGTGCGACGCGACGACCAGGGCTTGCATGGCGGGCCGTTAGGATGGCGGGTGTTTATACACACCGGCGCCAGCACGTTCGACCGGTTTTCGGGGGCAACGCTTCCAGCAATCAGCCGTCGACCTCGAACTCGGCTCGCGCCGCACACACCACTTCCCGTGTCCGCAGTTCCGCGACGGCGGTGTACGCGCCCGGACGGGGGTCGTCCCACTCGCCGTCGTACGTCGTCGACGCACCCGGCTCGAGCCGATCCGTGCTGAGCATCTGGGCGAACACGCGCCCCTCCGTGAAGCGCCAGACCTCTCGATCCCCCTCCCTGACGACGAACTCCGCTTTGGCTGCGTCGGAAAACTGGAGGTCGACCGTCTCGCTGCCCGCGTTCGTGACGGTGAACGCGAACTCGACCGTCGACGAACCGCCGTCGGCCGTCGATACCGTTACGTCGAGCGTCCCCTCGAGTGTCATGGCTCGAGGTTGGCCGGTGGCCCGTATAGCTCTTGTCCGGAACAGTACGCCTATGGCTCCCGACTGCCAACTCCCCGTGTGCAACTGGTCGGGTACGAGCCGAGCGGCCGCGGATCGGCGCTGGTGATCGCCGACGAGGGAGGACTCGAGCGACGGCTCCTCGAGCCAGGAACCTCGCTCTCGTACGCACTCGGTGTCCGTCGCTGTGCCGGTGTCATCGACGACGGCGAACACGTCCATTGTGACCGCCCCTCGACGCCGTACTGTGAATTCCACACCAGCACCTGGGTCTGTGCGCGCTGTACGGGCACCTGCCTGAAACCCGAGATGGACTGTTACGAGGACCACGCCGTCTACGTCGCCGCATTCGCTCCCGACACGTTCAAAGTCGGCGTCACGAAGCTACGGCGACTCGAGACCCGCCTCCGTGAGCAAGGCGCCGACCGCGGGGCCCACGTCCACACCGTCTCGAACGGGCGGATCGCCCGCGAACTCGAGGCCGAGATCGCCACGCGGCTGGTCGACCGCGTCCGAACCGGGCCGAAGGTCGCCGCGCTCGCGAGTCGCGTCGACGAGTCGGCCTGGGAGGGCGTCCTCGAGGAGTTCGACGTCCTCGAGCGCTTCCAGTTCGATTACGGGCTCGACCTCGAGACCCAGCCGGTCCGCGAGACGATCGCCTCGGGGACGGTCCGCGGTGTGAAAGGGCGCCTGCTCGTCATCGAACGGGCCGGGACGACCTACGCCGTCGACATGCGCGACCTCGTCGGCTACGAACTCGAGGACGGCGGCTCGAGCCGCGAGTTGCAGTCCTCGCTCGGTTCGTTCGGGTAGGACGCACCAGGGGGTCGTTCAGTCGGCCCGTTGTCCGTCCACGTCCCACTCGAGAGCTGGCCAGCGCAGCCGCCGCTGTCCCGTCCATTGCCGCCTGCCGGCGTTCACGGGGTCTCTCGAGCGACGAAGCGCGGACGCGAATCGAAGACATGGCAACCCTTTTCCGCCGGGCAGCAGAATCCGAGTGTATGTCGGACGAAAACGAATCCAACGACGGTAGCAGCGACGACGGCGAGGAGAAGTCATTCCGCGAGCGAGTCGAAGAGATCCGAGAGAAACGCGCCGAAGAGGGCGAGGGCGAGGGTGAACCGCCGGAGAGTCCGTTCGGCGGTGGCGGCCCCGGCGGGATGGGCGGTGGCAACCCGTTCGCGCAGATGATGGGCGGTATGATGGGCGGCGGTCCCGGCGGGATGGGCGGCGGACCGGGCGGCCCAGGCGGCCGCGGCGAGGAGGTCGGCAACGAGGAACTCGTCCGCGAGGTTCGCCAGCTGCGCGACGAGATGCGCGACCAGACCCGCGCGCTCAAGCGCATCGCCGACGCGCTGGAAGACGACGACTGAGAGAATCCCGGGTCGCTTTCGGCACAGTTCTCGCGGCAGCATACCTCCGGCCCCGTCTACGGGGTGGGCTCGCGTAATCGAACGGCTTTTGCAACGCCGACGGATACCTCGCACCGATGGACGTACTGATCGTCGGCGCGGGATCGATGGGAACGTGGTTCGGCCGCGCCCTCGAGGGAGACGTCGCGTTCGCCGACCTCGACCGGGACGCCGCGGCGAGCGCCGCCGAATCCGTCGGCGGAACGGTCGCCGACCTCGAGGGCGACGACCGCTACGACGTCGTCTGTCTCGCTGTTCCGATGACCTACGTCAGTGAGGCGATCGACGCCCACGCGGACCGGGCCGAACGGGCGCTCGTCGACGTTTCGGGAATCATGGACGCCCCCCTACAGGCGATGGCAAAACGGGCGCCCGACCGAGAGCGGGTGAGCCTCCATCCCCTCTTCGCGCCCGAACGAGCCCCCGGCTCGATCGCCGTCGTTCGGGACCAGCCCGGCCCGACGACCGACGCGCTGCTCGAGACGCTCGAGGGTCGCGGAAACGACGTCTTCGAGACGACGGCCGCCGAGCACGACGAGGCGATGGAGACGGTCCAGGCGGCGACCCACGCCGCCGTACTCTCGTTCGCGCTCGCCGCCAGCCCGGCTCCCGACGGGTTCGAGACACCGATTTACGACGGGCTCACGGACCTGGTCGAACAGGTGACCGAGGGAACGCCGCGCGTCTACGCCGACATTCAGGCGTCGTTCGACGGGGCCGACGCGGTCGCCGACGCCGCCGCCGAACTCGCGGGGGCCGATCCAGCAGATATCGAATCGCTGTATCGGGAGGCGGCGAATCGCTGGCACGGGGACAACGAGCCCGAAACGGAGGACGCGGCAACCGATACGGCAGGTGAGTCGGAATGACCGACCAGCGTGAGGCCGTCCGCTCGAACGCGAAGTACCTCCGCAACGTCCGGCCGGTCGACCCCGAGGAGATCTGCGAGTACGTCGAGGGCTCCCCGCACCCGGCGGTCGTTCGCCAGATTCTCCGCGAGGAAGCCCTCGACCTCGGCCTGATCGAACGCGACGACGGGACCTTCGTCCCCGTCGACGAGGATCCGGTTTCGCCGCTAACGGGGCCCGTTCGCCGAGTTCCCGACCGCTACGAGCGTCGGCTCGAGGACCTGCTGGTCGACCGCTACGGCGCCGGCTGGGCCGACGGCGTCAGCGGCGACCTGCTCCGGTCGACGATCCGGCGGTTCAAAGCGAACTACCTCGAGGGACGCCACGTCGAGTACGACGCGGACGTCGCGGCGGGCTATGCGATCTACCACCTGCCGGCGTACTACGCGGCGGTCCAGTACGCGCTGGACGACCTGGCAGACCGCGGCCTGCTGGGTCGTAAGCTTCGCGTCCTCGACGTCGGCGCGGGCGTCGGCGGCCCCGCGCTCGGACTTGCCGAGTACCTCCCCGAGGACGCCCTAATCGAGTACCACGCGATCGAGCCGAGCGCGGCCGCCGACGTCCTCGAGACGATGCTCGACGCGACCGGGCCCAACGTTCACGCGACGGTCCACCGGTCGACGGCGGAGGCGTTCGACCCCGGGGTCGTGGGAGACTCCGACGGCGGATTCGACCCCACCGCACCCGACGACGGCTTCGATCTCGTGTTGGCCTGTAACGTCCTGAGCGAACTCGACGATCCGGTGGCCGTCGCCCGGTCGGTCCTCGAGACGCTAGCACCCGACGGGACGATGCTCGCGATGGCGCCGGCCGACAAGAACACGAGCATCGGCCTTCGGGCGGTCGAACGGGAACTCGAGGACGAGCGGCTGTGGGACGACGACAGCTGCGACGAGGGCCGCGTAACGGTCTACAGCCCCGCCGTCCGCCTCTGGCCGGGCGAGCGGCCCACCGACCGCGGCTGGTCGTTCGACGTCCGCCCGGACCTCGCCGTCCCGTCGGTCCAGCAGCGCCTCGAGGACGCGACGCCAGCAGCCGACGACGACCACGACCCGGGCGAGTTCGTCAACGTCGACGTCCAGTTTTCCTACTCGCTGTTGCGACTCGACTCGAAGCGACGGATCGAGCTCTCCCTCGAGACCAGCCAGTGGGCGAAGATGGCCGAGATGGACCGCCACGTGACAAATCGCATCGACCTCGTCGCGGCGAAACTCAGCCGATCGCTGAGCGACGGCGACGCGAACCCGCTGTTCAAGATCAGCGACGGAAGCGAGTCCGTCGACCACTACGCCGTCTGTACCAGGGAGACGTCGCTCAACCGGCCGTTGCTCGAGGCCGACTACGGCGACGTGCTCTCGTTCGAACGCGCCCTCGCCCTCTGGAACGACGACGAGGAAGCGTTCAACCTCGTCGTCGACGAGGAGACCGTCGTCGATCGGCTCGCCTGAGCCCGTGACCGACTCGGCCTCCCGTCGCACGTGCTAACTGATCACAAAGCGGAGGGCTTTTTGGATCCCACTCCGACGAACGAGTATGAGCGACTCTCTCGAGATTCTCCTCACCAACGACGACGGCATCGATAGCACGGGCATCCGCGCGCTCTACGACGCCCTCTCCGAGCACGCCAACGTCACCGTCGTCGCCCCCGCGAACGACCACAGCGCGTGTGGCCGGTCGATCTCACACGAAGTCGACGTCTCCGACCACGAGCTCGGTTACGCCGTCCACGGCACCCCCGCAGACTGCGTCGTCGCGGGGCTGGCCGAACTCGGCCCGTTTCCCGACCTCGTCGTCTCCGGCTGTAACGAAGGCGCGAACCTCGGCGAGTACGTCCTCGGTCGCTCCGGCACCGTCAGCGCCGCGGTCGAGGCCGCGTTCTTCGACGTGCCCGCGATCGCGACCTCCATGTACGTGCCCGTCGACGGGACGCCGCTCTCGGATATCGAGTTCACGACCGACGACTTCGCCGACGCGACCCGGATCACGTCGTTTCTGGCCGACCGGGCCATCGACGCCGGCGTCTTCGAAGACGCCGCCTACCTCAACGTAAACGTCCCCCTGGCCGACGGCGACCCCGCACCGGTCGAGGTCACCCGCCCGTCGAAACGCTACGAGATGGACGCCGAGCGAAACGGCGACGCCGTCCGCCTCAAAGACCGCGTCTGGGAGTCGATGGATCCGGACGTGATTCCGGACCCGGACGGGACCGACCGCCGCGCCGTCGTCGAGGGCCGGATCAGCGTCTCTCCGCTGACGGCACCCCACTCGAGCGATCACCACGAGCGCCTCGAGGAACTCGCGGCGACCTACGGCGACACCGTCGGCGTCGCGAATCGGTGATCGGGGACCGGTGGTCGCGGCCTTAAGAGCACCAATGGTCCCCATCGCAGACCCACGACCGCCCTCGACAGTGTCCGACTCGGTTCGCCCGTCACCGTCGTTTTCACCGGATCACGGCCGCTCGCCTCGACTGTCAGCGGAGTGGCCTCGCCGTCTCTTTCGGTCTGGCAGGGCACCGTGGACTGTTCGCCCTTGCCAGTCGCAAGGTCACTTCCCTTGCTCGATGGGACCGTCACCGCTGTCACGAACTCGTCGGGAAGTGGACTGCCGGCGGCACAAATATAAATCAGTGGATAGAACTGCAGCACAACTACCGCACCCAGCGATTGTCCCATCGGAGGGTAACTAACACATGGTATTCAGTACACTTTGGACTCGTCTCTCGTCTCTCTGGCGTCGCTCATCGACAGAGGAGACGGAGAACACCGAGTCCACGACGGACGGAGAATCAACCGACGAACAGTCGAGGAACGAAACGCTGAGCTACGCCGAACAGTTCGAGTACGGCGTCGACGAACGCGACCTCCCCGACGAGGACAAAATTCTTCGCTTGCTCGTCGAGCGTGGGGGTCGCGTCGACGCCGCAACCATCCAGGAACGTACGGGCTGGTCGGAAGACCGGCTCGAGGGCGTCATCGACCGCATGGAGACCGACGACCAGATCAGCGCCATCACCGTCGGTCG
>LKMK01000074.1 GCA_001563805.1 Natrialbaceae archaeon B1-Br10_E2g2 | reverse complement strand
TGCTGGTCGGAAACCTGCTGGCCTACGGGCAACGCGACATCAAGGGCGTCCTCGCGTACTCGACGGTCTCGCAGTTCGGCCTCGTCCTCGCCGGCCTGCTGGTCGCCAACGAGACGGCCATCTTCGGCTCGGTGATCCAGCTGTTCGGCCACGGGATCGTCAAGGGCGCGTTCTGTCTCGTCGCCGGAATCATCGCCATCCGGTTCGACGCCCGTACGATGGACGAGTACGACGGCCTGGCGAATCGCGCGCCCGTCGTCGCGGCCGTCTTCGCCGGCCTCGGGATCGCCCTCGTCGGCCTGCCACCGACCGTCGGATTCGTCGGCAAGTGGTACATCGCCGTCGGCGCATTCGCCGAGGGGTTCTGGCTCGTCGCCGCCTTCGTCGTCGTCTCGACGGTGCTGACGATCGGATACGTGGTCCCCTTCCTCGATCGGCTCTACTTCGGCTCGTTCGACGGCACCGACCGCGGGCGGGCCGTCGTCACCACCCTCATGATCGCCGCGGTCGTCACCGCCGTCGTCATCTCGGTCGTCGTCGGCCTCGCGTCGGTCTTCCTCGAGTCGCTGTTCCGGGAAGCTATCGAGCAACTCGTCCGGTAGGTCCGGGCGGCCCTCTGACTCCGTCGGGATCTGAGGTGGCTTCACCAGGGACGTCGGCGACGTAGCAGTCTCCCGGAAAGGGCAAGGGCTGGTGGATATCCGTCGTGACGGAGCGTTCGTTCGGATCGATGACCTCCGGCTATCCAGCCCTCGTCCACTGGTACGCTGTGTCCGAGGACGTGGGGGCAGCGGTGAACTCCGTCAGGGACGGGTTGCCACCGTGTGACCCGAACCCGATCAATCGGGCGAGCAGGGCCGAAGACCGGGGCATGGCGGGCGAGATCTTTGGCAGCTATCGAGGTGCGGCGTCCTCAGCCGACCTCCTCGAGATGGCCTGCCACTCACTGGTCGCGGACTGAGATCGCAGCGCCGTTTCGACCCACCAGCCGGACGCTCAGACCTGGATTGGACGATCAGCAGAGACGCAGTCGACGCCACGAAGCCCCAGGAGCTTGGCCATCAGCGGCCGTTCGATCGACCAGGCGTGGACCTCGAGGTCGACGGCCTTCGCCCGCGGGACGAGTCGCGTCGTCAGACAGCGGGCGTAGTTCGCCCCGATGACGTCACAGTCGAGTTCGACGGCCGTCGTGATGGGGTGGTCGAGATCCCGCCGCACGAGCAGTCCCGTCGGCTGGTCCGGATCGAGGGCGCGAACCGCCCGGAGTTCGTCCTCGAGAAACGACGTGGTCACCACGCGATTCTCGACGCCCTCGAGCGCCGTGAGGACGTCCGCCGCGATGTCGCGGTCTTTCATCTCGAGGTTGACCTCGACGTCGTCCGGGACGACCGCGAGCAGTTCCTCGAGCGTCGGGATCCGTTCGCCGGACTCGAGGACCGTATGCGTCTTGAGGTCCGCGAGCGAGGAGTCAGCGACGGTGCCGTCGCCACCGGTGACGCGGTCGATGGTCTCGTCGTGGATGACGACCAGTTCGCCCGAGCCACAGCGACGGACGTCGAACTCGACGGCATCGGCGACCTCGGCTGCCGATCGGACGGCGGCGATCGTGTTTTCGGGTTCGCTCGCGGCGAAGCCGCGATGGGCGATCAGTCGCATTCGACTACAGTTCGGTGGCGAGTGATGTTATACCCCACGCTCGTCGTCGAACGACGAGGACCGGTCGACCAGTCGACGGCTTTTCCTGGATCGTCTACGCATCCCGCAGGCCGATCTGTCGGCACCTCCAAAGCCTTTAGCAAGTACGTTTAACCGGGTCCCGTCGCTATAGTCGGCTGAGTCATCACCCGTGTATCCACCGCGACACCGACCCGTCCGCTCACGGCGTAATCGATGAGTTCGTGCGTCGAGGACCCGGTCGAAATTCTACTGGTCGAGGACAACCCGGGCGACGTTCGGCTGGTCGAGGTCGCCCTTCGTGGGCTCTCGACCGACACCGAACTGGATGTCGTGACCGACGGTTCCCAGGCGCTCGAGACGCTCTCGAGGCATCTCCGTAACGAGACCATCCCCGACCTCGTCTTGCTCGACCTCAACCTGCCGCGGATGGATGGCTTCGAGTTCCTAGAGGAGGTCCAGGACCGGTCGGCGCTCGCGCGGATTCCGATCCTCGTCCTGACGAGTTCGAACTCCTGCGAGGACGTCGTCGAGAGCTACGAACGGGCCGCAAACGCTTACCTCACCAAGCCGACCGATCCGGACGAGTACATCGAGATGATCGAAACGGTCGCCGGCTTCTGGTTCGAACAGGTCGCACTCCCCCCGAGCCACGCCTGAGGCGGATCCTTGTACGGCAGTTCCGGCACGTCCGAACGGGGGTCCCGACGCGCCGGAACGCAGTCACAGCGTTCCGAACGACCGCTCGCCCGGGGCGTATGAGACACCCACGCATTGATCCGTTCGGAGGGTGCAGTACCCAGTATGCCATCGACGCAATTCGACCTGGACTTCGACGACACCGTGGCCGTAATCACCGGCGCGAGCGGCGCGCTCGGAAGCGCGGCGGTCGACCGATTCCGTGACGCGGGAGCGACCGTCTGTGCCGTCGACGTCGTCGCGCCCGACGCCGACGACAGCCTCCTCGAGCCCGACGAGCGAACGCACTTCTACGAGGCGGACCTGACCGACGAGGACGACGTTGCGGGACTCGTCGACCGGATCGTCGACGACCACGGCCGCATCGATCACCTGCTGAACGTCGCGGGCACGTGGCGTGGCGGCGACCACGTCGAGGAGACCGCCCTCGAGGAGTTCGAACTCCTGCTGTCGGTCAACCTGAAGACGGCGTTTCTCGCCTCGAAACACGCCCTCCCACATCTCCAGGAGACCGAGGGCTCGATCGTCAGCGTCAGCGCACGCTCCTCGCTCGAGGGTGGCGAGGGTGATGGCCCCTACCGGATCACGAAAGCCGGTATCAGGCTGCTGACCGAGACGATCGCCGCGGAGAATCGCGGCACCGTCCGGGCCAACTGCGTGATGCCGAGCGTGATCGATACGCCGATGAACCGCGAGATGATGTCCGACGCGGACCACGACTCGTGGGTCGAACCACACGAAATCGCCGACGTCATGGCCGTTCTCTGCAGTGACGCTACGAGGGTGACCAGCGGCGCCGCCGTCCCGGTGTACGGTGAGGCCTGAGACGGGTAACTGTCCGTCAGTTCCGGCGCACCCACGACCCGGGCGGCGGTTGCGCCGGCAAATCGGTCCAGAAATCCGTACGAGACGGCGCGGATCGGCTGACTCGCGCCCGAAACCCCGGTGACAGCGTCGTCACTCGAGTTCGACGGTCTTCGATCTGATCTCGTCGCCGTCGCGCCACTGGTAGTAGCAGTAGTTCGTCCCGGCGACCGTCATCACCGAGACGGTCGCTCGCTCCGGGACGTCCGCGGGTCGTTGTGGCGGCTCCGCAGGGAGCGTCGCAGCTCCGTCGGCGTCCCCGCACGCAGGATCGGACGACGGTTCGTCTGTAGCCGCGTCGGCCTCGCGTTCGACGGCTCCCGATTCGGCCGCCGGTGTCGATTCGGCGGCCGACTCGCGCCACGCCTCGAGTTCGGTCACGTACGTCGCGACGGCGCTGACCGATTCCCTGTCGCGTTCGGCAAGCGCCTCGAGCAGCTCGGAGAGGTCGTCGTCGAGGCCCTCGGGTGGCGTCGGACGCCCGCTGTCAGTGTCGGTCATCCGTCTCGACGTTCGGACCGGCCCGGCCTAAAGCCGTCCCTCCAGTCGAGACAGGCGACGCCGTGGGGCCCGCTATACGACGTCGTGGCCCGCGACCACAGCACTCATACTAGGACGTACTGGTGCATATAACCCCAATCGGAGCGTCTCTTATATATCAGAACGTAGTCGGGAGAGACGACAATGCACTCACAACAGCCCCGTCCCACGGGACGGATCGATCCCGTTCCGGAACGAATCGAATCGGCACAGGCGAAACTCGTCTACCTCTATCTCGAGACGATGGGCACCGCGACGGCCGACGAAATCGGTGAGACACTCACGATGAAGAAAATCGACGTGCTGAGCGTGTTGAATACCCTCTCGAGTGAGGAATACGTCGAGAAAAACGGCGACGAGTACGCGATCGCGTAATTCTTCACTGCGGCGGACGCCGGTTCGGTCGAGTCAGGTCAGTCGATTCTCCGGGCCAAGAGTGGCGACTCAGAACGTCTCGAGGTAGCGGTCGAGTTCCCACTCGGAGACGTCGACGAGGTACTCGCCGAACTCCTGGCTTTTCGCTTCGACGAACTTGGGTGCGACGTGTTCGCCCAGCGCGTCGTAGATGACTTCGTCTTCCTCCAGGGCGTCGACGGCCTCGCCGAGGTTCGATGGCAACGTCTCGATGCCGTACTCCTCGCGTTTGGCCTCGTCGAAGTCGTAGATGTTCTCGCGGATCGGATCGGGCGCCTCGAGACCCTGCTCGATGCCGTCGAGTCCGGCGTGGATCATGACGGCGAACGCGAGGTAGGGGTTACACGAGGGGTCGGGCGAGCGCAGCTCGATGCGCGAGGCCGCGGGCACGCGGGCGGCCGGTTTGCGCACGAGCGCCGAGCGGTTCCGGTCGGACCAGGCGACGTACACCGGCGCTTCGTAGCCCGGAACCAGCCGCTTGTAGCTGTTGACCGTCGGGTTCGCGACCGCCGTGATCGCTGGTGCGTGCTCGAGGACGCCCGCGAGGTAAGCGTGGGCCGTCTCGCTCAGGTTGAACTCGTCGTCGTCGTCGTGGAAGGCGTTCTCGCCGTCTTCGGTCATCAGCGACATGTGCGTGTGCATGCCCGAGCCGTTGATCTTCGGGATCGGTTTGGGCATGAACGTCGCGTGGAGGTCGTGCTGGGCGGCGATCGCGCGGACGACGGTGCGGAACGTGCCGACGTTGTCGGCGGTCGTCAGTGCGTCGTCGTACTCGAAGTTGATCTCGTACTGGCCCTGGGCCACCTCGTGGTGGCTGGCTTCGATCTCGAAGCCCATGTCCTCGAGCCCGTAGATGATGTCCCGACGGACGTCCGAGGCGAGGTCTTTGGGCGCGAGGTCGAAGTACCCGCCGTGGTCTGCCGTCTCGGTCGTGGCGCGGCCATCCTCGTCTTCCTCGAACATGAAGAACTCGGGCTCGGGAGCGAAGTTGACCTCGTAACCCATCTCGCTCGCACGCTCGAGTGCCTGTTTGAGAACGTATCGCGGGTCGCCCTCGAACGGCTCGCCCGTCGACGTATCGTAGACGTCACAGATCATCCGGGCCGCGGCCGACTCCTCGTCCTGTCTCCACGGGAGGACGGCGAACGTTTCCGGGTCCGGGACGAGACGCATGTCCGACTCCTGAATGCGGACGAAGCCCTCGATCGAAGAGCCGTCGAAGTAGATTCCCTCGGTGAACGCCTTCTCGGCCTGGCGGGCCGGGACGGCGACGTTCTTGACCGTGCCGAGAATGTCGGTGAACTGTAGTCGCAGGAAGTCGACGCCCTCTTCTTCGATCTCGTCCAGTACGCTCTCCTCTGCGGAAGTCAGGTTTCCATCTGGCATGCTTTTCTCGATCTATCCGACGGTTCCCACTATTAAAGCTCTGCTGTTGTCGGCGAATGTACTCTGCCCGAAGTTAGAATAAAACGTATGTAAGCCAGCATTGCCGATCAGACGGTGTACGTCGACTATCTTGTTGAAGTGTCGAGTCTGGCTGATCGGACGTCCAATAGTTATACAAAACAATTCCCTAGTATCGCTTAATATCTGCCCCGGGCCGAAAGACGCGGACGATCAACCGGGTCGCCTGGCGAGCGGTCACCGCGTGGACCGGTCCTCCGTGTTGCGGCGGCGGTCGAGACGACGGTCCGGTGGCCGAGGTGGCCACGTCGTCGCGAGGCCGGAGCAACTCGCAGCGACGGAGGCCTGCCAGACGTCGATCGACCGACGGACCAGGCGGTACCAGACCGACGGCGCGTCGGCCCGACGTGGCCGCTCGGTGATCGACGTCGCACAGACCGGACAGACGTACGCGACCGTCTCGCCATGAGTCCGACGGATCCAGTCACCGTCGGCGGTACTGGCGTGGTCGCAGTCGGGACAGAACAGCGTCGATTTGCGGGGGATCACGGCGTCGGGCCCGGCGTCGGAGGTGACGGATTGTGTCATGTACTCGGGTTAGTGGCGCGACCGATAAAGCCCCTTCCCCGACGGTCAACTATCGCACACCTTTCAGCCGTTATACCACCCGATCGTTTACCACGAGCGCATATATCACGGACGATCATACGGAACGAACCCTCAGCTCGGCATTCGTCCGTGGTTCGGGAGGGAGTCACATTGCGGCCGATCCGGCGCCAGCGGTTTCCCGTCGGGGCTCCTTGCTCTCCCATGGGAGATCTCACCGCCAGACCGGTCCGAATCGAGGACGAGGTCGCTCTCGACGCGTTCCTCGAGGATCACGACGTCGCGCTCGTCGAACTCCACACGAGCGGCTGTCCGAAGTGCCAGGCGATGGAGCCCGTTCTGGGGAACGTCGCGCGGTCGACCGACGTCCCCGTCGGAATGGCGAACCCGGCCGACGATCCCGCGTTCGTCGACCGATTCGTCACATCCTCAGTTCCAGCGCTGTTTCTCTACGCGGACGGCGAACAGGTCGCCCACGTCGCGGAGGGGTTCCTCGGCGGCGACGAGGTCGTCGACTTCCTCACCGAACACGTCCCGGACGCGGTCGACGCCTGACGCAGCCGTCGGTCGACGGACCAGCGACACACCGCCAGCAAGGGGTCGGGTTACTCGTCGCCTTCCTCGAGTTCGGTCGGGTCGACCTCGCCCTCGAGGACCTGTCTCCCCAGCTCGGTGATATCGTAGACGCCCGTCAGCTGTTTGGTCAACAGCCCGTGTTTCGTCAGCTCCCGACACCGGTAGGCGGCTTTCGGTGCCCGGCAGACGTCCTCCTGTTCGACGTGTTCGGGTGCGAACACGTGAGTCTCACACATGGCCTCGAGAATCTCTTCGTCGATCGGGTCCATCCACTCTGCGAGTTCGTCCATGGGAGTCGGTAGACGGTCCTCGAGCAAAGAAAACCCGGTCTCTCGACGCAGGGTCGTCGGCTCGTTAGTGTCCGTCGGCCGGCAACAGGTCGGTGTGGACGACGGCCCGATACTGGTCGTCGGTCGCCTCCGCGAGGCGTTCGAGCAAGGCCACTGCGTCGGGGAACGACTCCGGAAGCTCGAAGGGATCGTCGCCATCCGCATCACGTCGCTTACAGAGCGTGACGAACGAGAGGAGAGTCGAGTAGGCACCTGGCCGGGCGTAGACGACGCCGAGTTCGTCGGAGACCTGCTCGCGCCAGGTCTCGACGATCGGTTCGGTCTCCGCTCGAGGTTTTCGGTTCCGGTCGACCAGTTCCTCGGTGTCGACGTCGTGTTCCTCGAAGACGCTGTCGAGGACCTCCTGGAGGTCGTCGCCGCTGTCGAGGTACGACTCCTCGGCTTCGGCCTCGAGCAATCGCTCGAACGCCTCGAGTTCGGCCCGCCGTACGGCGATGGGGTAGACGAAATCGTGAGTCGATTTCGGTAGCGTGTACGATTTCGCCTCGACGCCCTGCTCGCCGGGGGCCGTCCGCCCCAGCATGAGATCGAGTATGCCCATACGTGAACCAGACGGGGTGAGTCGAATAAGTGTTCCGCGCTCGTGACGTTACCACCGCTCGCCGAGTGCCGACTTCGCGCCCCCGTAGCCGCTCGCGGTGGTCCAGGTGCGCCCGCTATCGACGTGTTCGACCTCGTAGGCGCTGTCGCAGACCCCACAGCGGTAGCGTTCGGGCGTGGTCACGGGGTTCGAGGCGCGGTGGCGGTCGGCCCGCCAGTCGCAGTCGGCCTCGAGACAGCGAAGCACGTACCGGGGTTCGGTGAACGATCGACAGTGACGCGGCGCCTCGAGTTCGGCGGCGCGCTCGCGAAAGCGGGGGCCGTGGCCCGACACACCGAACTGCTGGAACTCCCAGGCGTGGACGAGTTCGTGGCGGACAACGGCGGCGAACGCCGGCCAGTCGTACCGTTCGTACGCCCGTCTGGTGAGGACGATCGTCGCCACCTCGCGGTCGGCCTGCCACCGACAGGCGCCCGCCCGGCGTTTCGCCCGCGCGGAGACGGCCCACTCGATCGATCCGAGATCGACCTCGAGGTCGTGGTCGTCGACGACCTCGCGGGCGTGAATCCGGGCTCTGGCGAGCAGTTCGTCGTCGATCGTGTACTCGCCGTCAGTCATGGATCGACGAACGTCCGGCTGGAACGAAATAGTTCTGGATCGGAGTGCTCGAACGTGGGGCCGTCGATAGTCGTCGGTCGTTCGACGGCACCCGTCACAGTCGGATAGTACGCCCAGGGGAACGGTTTCGACCGGTTTGCTCGAGTAAAACGATTACCAGTCGGTGGGCATCCCGGAAACAGTCACAGAGAGCAGTTCGATCCACGCTCGAGTGCGCCGAGGTATCTGGCTCGAGGTCGGTGCTCTCGTTGTCGACTCGTCGGTACTGGTCGTCAGGACGACGCTCGAGATCGGATTCGAATGGCGCGGGACTGGATTCGGACGGCGCGGGACCGGATTCGAACCTCGCCGAGACGGTCCGGGCGTGCGGCGCACGCGCCGTTCCGGGCTGCGACTCGACTGGTTCGAATCCTAGTCGCGATGCTTCTCCTCGCGGAAATGCTCGGAGAAGCATGCGCGGGACCGGATTCGAACCGGCGGACCCCTACGGGACAGCGTCCTAAGCGCTGCGCCGTTGGCCTGGCTTGGCTACCCGCGCTCACCTCTCGGTTGTCACGAATCGAGTAAGAAGCTGTCGATCCGGAGTACGAAGCAGCACGGAGAACGTCTCGCTCTGGCGCGCTGAGGACGTCAACTGTGTTTCACCGGTTCTTCCGGCGACCAGTCGGGCGGAACGATGAACGTTACGTGCTCCGAATCCCGCAGCTGGTGGAGTTCCGCGGCCTGTTCGGCCAGCGATCGATCCCGATACGGCATCTCGAGGCCGCAACCGGTACACACGAGCTTGCAGGTTGGCTCCTTCATAGCAGACGCGGGCCCGACGGGCGTAGCCGACTGGCGTCGCTTTTCGCTTGGACTCTCATCGGCTTTAGTAGCCGTCTCCTAGTGATATCGAGGCTGAACGGCCGGTTTCACTACCCGTTCGTAGCCAGCCCTTGGACCGAGTAGCACGATGTTGCTTCACACACCACAGATTGTCGGCGGTGGACGGAGGGTTCTTGCCGCTGGGCCGAGAGGATATCGTATGCACAGCGCGCGCGACCGCGTCGAGTACGAACCCTGGCTCGAGGAACTCGAGGAGGTCGCCGATCGGCTCGAGCTCTCCCCGGAGGCTCGATCGTGTGCGATCGATCTCTTTCTCATGGACGTCCCGAATCTCGATCGATCGAAGCGTACAGCCCTCGCAGCGAGCGTCTACGCCGGATCGCTGGTCGCCGGCGAGGGACGAACCCAGCGGGCCGTCGCGGACGCGGCCGACGTCTCCCGGCTCTCGATCCAGACCCGCTGGAAAGACCGCCTCGAGGAGGCGGGACTCGAGCCGCCGCGGTGGTGAGTCGGCACAAACCATCGTTTCACTACGCATTCGAGGCCTAACACACGCAGGAGCGGCCGGTGGCGGGCGTAAGTGTATGCTACCGAAACCGACCGGCGATGCGCACCGTACGGATAGCCGACCGGTCGAGACGCCACCCCGTCGATTCGACCACCGGCGACCGACCATCGAGGACCCGAGGGCCCGTCTCGTACTGGCGTTCTCCGACGACAGTGTCGCTCACTCTTCTATGACGGACCCGGACTCGTCGATCTCGCCCCGAAGGATTCGCGTACTCGAGATGATGTCGCCGTCCTCGGCGAGGACGTGTGGGACGACGACGATCTCGAGGGGATCGTGCCCACGCTCGCGACGGATCTCGTTGATACGTTCGCCACCACCTTTGGTCTCGGGCGAAACGACGAGATAGTCGAACTGCGGCTCGGTGGCGATCCCCGTGGGGGACTCGAGCGTGCGGATCTCGAACGCCCGGTCGTGCTCGGAGGCGATCGCCGCGAGTTCGTCCTCGAGGTCGGCCTCGCGTTCGTCGTAGGATCTGACCTGCCGATCGACGCTTCGTGTCTTCGGGGCGAGCTCGTCGCTCGTCAGCCCGATCGTCACGTCTCCGAGTTCGAACGCCCGCTCGAACAGTTTTCGGTGTCCGTCGTGAACGGGGTCGAACGTCCCACCAAGCGCGACGTCCATACGCCATCACACTGGTGCGGATCGTATAAAACGGTCGAATCCGTGGACGATCCCCATCGGATCTCGCAACAGAGGTCGACGATCGTCGAAAGTCCCCTTCGCATCGTTTTTTATGGTCGCGGTCAGTGTCCAAGGTATGGGAATTGACGAGGACGCACTAGAGTACCACCGGACGGATCCACCCGGAAAGATCGAGATATCGACGACGAAGCCGACGAACACCCAGCGAGACCTCTCGCTCGCGTACTCGCCGGGCGTCGCGGCACCCTGCCTTGAGATCGACGACGACGAGACGGAGGCGTACACGTACACCGCCAAAGGGAATCTCGTCGGTGTCGTCTCGAACGGGACAGCCGTCCTCGGACTCGGCGACATCGGCGCGCAGGCCTCGAAACCCGTCATGGAGGGGAAGGGCGTCCTGTTCAAGCGATTCGCCGACATCGACGTCTTCGACGTGGAACTCGACGAGGACGACCCCCACAAGGTCGTCGAGGCCTGCAAGATGATGGAGCCGACGTTCGGCGGGATCAACTTGGAGGACATCAAAGCCCCCGAGTGTTTCACCATCGAGGAGCGCCTGCGCGAGGAGATCGACATCCCCGTCTTCCACGACGACCAACACGGGACGGCGATCATCTCCGGTGCGGCCCTGCTGAACGCCGCCGACATCGCCGGGAAAGAGCTCGAGGACCTCGAGATCGTCTTCTCCGGTGCGGGCGCGAGTGCGATCGCGACGGCGAAGTTCTACGTCTCGCTGGGCTGTCGTGAGGACAACATCACGATGTGTGACTCAACGGGGATCATCACGGCGGCCCGCGCCGAACGCGGCGAGGTCAACGAGTACAAGCGCCAGTTCGCCCAGGACGTCCCCGAGGGCGACCTCGCGGACGCGATGGACGGCGCGGACGTCTTCGTCGGCCTCTCGATCGGCGGCATCGTCAGCCAGGAGATGATCCAGTCGATGGGGGACAATCCGATCGTCTTCGCGATGGCCAACCCCGACCCCGAGATCGGCTACGAAGAGGCCAAAGCGGCCCGCGACGACGACGTCATCATGGCGACCGGCCGCTCCGATTACCCCAATCAGGTCAACAACGTCCTCGGCTTCCCGTTTATCTTCCGTGGCGCACTCGACGTCCGGGCGACAGAGATCAACGAGGAGATGAAAGTCGCCTGCGCCGAAGCGCTCGCGGAACTCGCCCGCGAGGACGTCCCCGACGCCGTCGTCAAAGCCTACGGCGAGGAACCGCTCCAGTTCGGCCCCGACTACATCATCCCGAAGCCGGTCGACCCCCGCGTACTGTTCCGGGTCGCCCCCTCGATCGCCGAGGCCGCGATGGAGTCCGGTGCCGCCCGAACCGAGATCGACCTCGAGGCCTACGAAGAGGAACTCGAGGCCCGACTCGGCAAGTCCCGCGAGATGATGCGGGTCATCCTCAACAAGGCGAAAAGCGACCCCAAGACGGTCGCGCTCGCGGAGGGTGAAAACGAGAAGATGATCCGGGCGGCCTACCAGCTCCAGGAACAGGGCATCGCCCTGCCGATCCTCATCGGCGACGAGAGCGAGATCCGCCAGACGGCCGCGAACCTGGGACTGGACTTCGAGCCCCGCGTCGCCGATCCGACGGTCGGCGACTACGAGGCCTACGCCGAACGGCTTCACGAGCTCAGACAGCGAAAGGGCGTCACCCGCACCGAGGCGGGCGAACTCATCGAACGCGACTCGAACTACTTCGGGAGCATCATGGTCGAGCAGGGCGACGCCGACGCGCTCCTGACGGGGCTGTCCTACCACTACCCATCGGCGCTGCGGCCGCCGCTGCAGGTCATCGGCACCGCCGACGACGTCGACTACGCCGCCGGGGTCTATCTGCTGACGTTCAAGAACCGCGTGATCTTCGTCGCGGACGCGACGGTCAACCAGGCCCCAGACGAGGAGGTCCTCGCCGAAGTGACGAAACAGACCGGCAAACTCGCCCGCCGGTTCGACGTCGAACCCCGCGCGGCGTTGCTGTCGTACTCGAACTTCGGCAGCGTCGACAACGAAGGCACTCGCAAGCCCCGGCGTGCCGCGCAGATGCTGCAGGACGACCCCGAGGTCGACTTCCCCGTCGACGGCGAGATGCAGGCCGACACGGCCGTCGTCGACGACATCCTCGAGGGTACGTACGGCTTCTCCGACCTCGAGGAGCCCGCGAACGTGCTCGTCTTCCCGAACCTCGAGTCGGGCAACATCGGCTACAAGCTGCTCCAGCGACTGGGCGGCGCCGAGGCCGTCGGTCCGATGCTCGTCGGCATGGACGAGCCGGTCCACGTCCTCCAGCGGGGTGACGAGGTCAAAGACATCGTCAACCTCGCCGCCGTCGCGGTGGTCGACGCACAAAAAAAGTAATCGCCTCGAGAGACGGGGCCATCCGCCCTCGATCGGCCGAACGGTCCGCCCTCGATCGTCGGGACGAGCCCGAACGGCTCATACGGATCGTCACAACCGTTTGTCGGTG
>LKMK01000073.1 GCA_001563805.1 Natrialbaceae archaeon B1-Br10_E2g2 | reverse complement strand
AGGCCGTCGGCGTCGCCGTCGTCGTCGCTGCGTCGATCGGGCTCGCGACCCTGGCACGGCTCGCTGGGCTCGAGCCAGGCGGAGTCGACATCGTCGTCGTCGCCGAACTCGAGGAGCGGGTCTCCCCGAACCTGTTCTCGCTGGCGGTCGCACTCGGGGCCGGCGTTGCTGGCATCCTGAGTCTCACGCGTGGCTTCTCGGAGGCGATCGTCGGCGTGATGATCGCCGCCGCTCTGATCCCCCCGGCAGCGGCCGTCGGGATCACGACCGCCTGGGGGATGTACGGGGCCGCGCTGGGCGCGTTCGGGCTCGTGGCCGTCAACGTCCTCTCGATCAACGCCGCCGCGCTGGTCACGCTCTGGATCGCCGGCTACCGCCCGCAGGGCCTGTTCGACGTCTCGCCAACCCGCCGCCAGACGGCCACGTACGCCGCGGTGTTCGCCGTTGGACTGCTGGTCCTCTCGGCACCGCTGGCTGGAATTACGCTCCTCGAGTTCCAGACGACGCAGTTGAAATCGACGGCCGAAGGGGAGGTCGAGACCGTCCTTGACCAGCCCGACTACCAGGGACTCGAGGCCGACTCGGTCGAGGTGATCCTCGACGACGACTACCCGCTCCGGTCGATCGACCGCATCGTCGTCACAGTTCGAACCGACGCGGCCGCGGTCGATCCCGGCCTCGGGAGCAGACTGTACGACGCCGTCGCCGACGAGGTCGACGACCCACCCGTCGTCGAGGTCCAGTACGTTCTCGCCGACCAGCACGGCGACGACGAGCGGCTGGGGCTCGAGCCGGCGGAGCGACAGGTCGTCCACACGATCGGTGACCCGCGCGTCGAGAAGAGAGCCGTGCTCGAGGAGCGTCGAAGCCGGGCCTAACCGACGGTCAACACCGGCACGCGCGAGCGGCGAACGACGCGGGCCGTGGTGCTCCCGAGCAGGTCGCCGCCGCCGATCGCCTGCCCACGGGTCCCCATCGCGAGGAGGTCGGCGTCGACGTTCGAGGCGTACGAGAGCAGTTCGTCGGCCGGCACGCCGCGACGGAGTTCGGTGGTGGCCTCGAGCCCCCGCTCGCGGGCCAGCTCGGCGACCGTCTCGATCGCGCGTTCGCCACCCTCCCTGAGCAGGCCGATGATACTCCGGGGGGCGTCCTCGAGGTCGTAAACCGTCGAGTCGACGACGTAGACCGCGTGGACGGTCGCGTCGTACGTCTCGGCGACGTCGAGCACGGTCTCGGCGGCGCGTTCGGCCGCGTCGCTGCCGTCCGTGGGGACGACGATCCGCTCGTAGCCCCCGTCCTCGAGTGCGGGGCCGTCCTCCTCGAGTCGCACCGAGAGGACGGGGACCGACGACAGCGTCAGGACCCGCTCGGTGGTACTCCCCAGGCGGACCCGGTCGGCGCCGGTTCGACCGTGGGTCCCCATCACGATCGCGTCGACGTCGTGATCCGTCGCCGACGCGAGGATCTCGGCGTGGGGGATCCCCTCGCGAACCTCCCGTGCGGCGTCGACGTCGTCCGCCTCGGCCCGGTCGGTGATCCGGATCGTCGCCTCCCGGCCGCGACGCTCCGAGGGGGCGTAGAGTTCCTCGCGCTGGTCGCCGGCGACGCCGGCCGGTTCGGCGCCCGTGTCGACGACGTACAGGGCCTGGACGCTCGCGCCGTACGTCCGTGCGAACTCGAGTGCGTGTGCGGTCACTGCGTCGGTGCCGGCGCTCCCGTCGGTCGGAACGAGTAGCCTCGTGAACATAGGGCCGTTACCACGTCCCCACACATCAAACACCGTGTGGACCCGGCAGGCTCACTCGCCGAGCGAGGGCCCCTCCTCGAGGCGGACGGACGGCGACGACGGCGGCGCGTAGTGACGGACGACGTGGACGTCGTAGGCCGCGTGCTCTGCGACCCCGCCGGCGACGCTGGTCACCGGCTCGGCGATCTCGCCGACGTCGTCGGTTCCGAGGAAGACGACCGACGGGCGGATCTCCTCGGCGACCGTCCCGATGCGCCGGGCGACCGCCATCGGCATCCCGTCGTCGACGCGTTCGGACCGGAACGTCGCCGCCGGCGCGATAGCTGCGACGCCCTCCTCGAGTTTGTCGGCGACGTACGCGACGCTGAACGGTTCGTCCTCCCGCTCCTCGTACCAGCCTTTCGTTATCGCGTAGGACTCCTGGGACGGAACGACCGAGAGGGCGACGACGTCTTCCTCGAGCACCTCGCCGTACTCGGCCGCTCGGGCCAGCGCCGCCTCGGACAGGTACGAGCCGTCGAACGGGACGAGAAACGTCATGGTCGATTCCTACGCTGCAGGCAGGCAAAACGTTGGTGTGGGGTCCGGGTGCCGGGATCGACCGAGCGTGCCGGTGGTACCAGTTGGCTCGCTACCGTGACGCCGACGATCGCTACCGTCGGATCCGGTGGAGGGCCAGACTCTAACTGCGCCGGTCCGTGGACACGCCAGCCCGTCTCAGCGGACGACGGTAACCGTCGTCGGTGCCCGACGGACCACGCGCTCGGCGACTCTGCCGACCATCGGTCGACGCGCGTTCGGGCGGCCGTGTGCTCCGATGACGACGTGGTCGACGGGTTCGTCCGTCGCGTACTCGAGGACGAGTCTGGCCGGATCGCCGACGTCCGACTCGGTCGTGATCGAGCGGTCGTGGTCGGCCGCGACCGCCGCGATCTCCTCGAACAGCCGCTCGGTCCGCTCGCGCACGCGGGCGTCCCAGGCGTCGGTCCCCACCATCGGCTCGAAGGCCGACTCGAGGTCGCCGTCGGGCCCGTAGCTGGGGCCAAACAGATCGGTCACGTGGTAGGCGACGATCTCGGCGTCGGGGAACGATTCCATCGCGTGCCGAAGCGCGCGCATCG
This sequence comes from Natrialbaceae archaeon B1-Br10_E2g2, assembly GCA_001563805.1. Lineage (GTDB taxonomy): Archaea > Halobacteriota > Halobacteria > Halobacteriales > Natrialbaceae > Natrarchaeobaculum. The sequence goes on along the minus strand of LKMK01000073.1, from coordinate 9,968 downwards.
AGAGCGGCGAACCGTCGACCGGCACCAGAACCATGCTGGACATGTGGGCCCCTACCTGCCGGAGCGATATAGCCCACGGGGGCCGACCACTGTACCAAACGGACCCCGTAGCGCCACTGTTTAGCCGTCGTGGTGAGTCCGTCCCGACGAATGGAACTCGAGGCGACGACGATCGACATCGGGACGAGCCGTCCGCTAGTCCTGTTGAATACGGTCGACGCGGACGAACTGGGGGCCCACCCGCTCGACCGGGTCCGGATCAGGTGGAACGGCGAGACGGTAACCGGGATCGTCAAGCGGACCGACGAACTCGTCGAGCCGGGTACCGTCGGCGTCACCGAACCGCTTCACGCCGTTCACGGGGACGTCGGCGTCGAATTGGCCGGAACGCCCCGGTCGGTGCGGTACGTCCGCAAGAAACTCGACGACGTCGAACTCGAGGCGTCAGAACTCGAGCGGATCGTCCAGGATATCCACGAACACCGCCTCTCGGACGTCGAGCTGGGCGCGTACGTCTCGGCGATTTACGCCAACGGCCTCTCGCTCGAGGAGATCAAACACCTCACGGAGGCGATGAGCGCCGTCGGTCAGCAGCTGACGTGGGACGCCCCGGTCGTCGCGGACAAACACTCGATCGGCGGCGTCGCGGGCAACTGCGTGACGCCCATCATGGTCGCGATCGTCGCGGCCGCCGGCCTGACGATGCCGAAGACCTCTTCGCGGGCGGTGACCTCCCCAGCGGGGACGGCCGACGTGATGGAGGTCCTCTGTGACGTCGAATTTTCGTTACCGGAGATCGAATCGATCGTCGCCGAGACGAACGGCTGTCTCGTCTGGGGCGGCGGCGTCGACCTTTCGCCGGTCGACGACGAGATCATCCGCGCGGAGAACCCGCTCTCGATCGACCCGCCCGGACAGCTCATGGCGTCCGTCCTCTCGAAAAAGCGCAGTGCCGGGTCGACCCACGTCGTGATCGACGTCCCCTACGGCGAGGGGGCGAAAGTCGAGAGCCTCGTCGCCGCTCGCGAACTCGCAGACGACTTCAAGCGCGTCGGCGACCACCTCGAGATGGACGTCTGCTGTGCGATCACCCACGGCACCGATCCGATCGGCCGCGGCGTCGGCCCCGCTCTCGAGGCCCGTGACGTCCTCGCGGTGCTCGAGGGCGACGAGGACGCACCGGAGTCGTTGCGGTTGAAGTCGCTTCGGCTCGCCGACCTCCTGCTCGAACACTGCGGCGTCGACGCGTCGGCCGCCGAGCTCCTCGAGTCCGGAACAGCGCTCGAGCGGTTCCGCGACATCGTCGCCGCCCAGGGTGGCGATCCCGACGTCCGTGCCGACGACCTCGAGCCGGGAGCTCGTTCGACGACGATCCGTGCGGATCGTGCCGGCCTCGCGAGCCGCGTCGACAACAGACAGCTCTGTGATCTCGCCCGGCGGGCCGGCGCGCCCCTCGATAGCCGGGCCGGGCTCGTGATCCATCAGACAGCCACCAACGCCGTCGAGGTCGACGATCCCCTCTATACGATCCACGCGGAGACGACGAGCAAACTCGAGGAGGCCGAGGCACTCGCCGACCGACTCGAGCCGATCCGCGTGCGGAGCAAAGCCGACGCGCTCGTGGAACGACGCTGAGCGAGGGCTCGCCCTGCCGATCGGGGGCGGGGCGTCGACGGGAGCGAGAACGGCGGATCGACCTGCAGACCCGGAGACGGATGCCGGAGTCAGCGGACGAGGGCGGAGTGATCCGCGCCGACCACGTCGAGGACGTCGACCAAGACGTCGCAGTGATACCAGCGAACCGTCCCGGTGTGCTCGTCGTACTCGAGGACGCCGACGTCCTCGAACAACGGCAGGTGGACGTGGCGAAACTCGACTCGCCAGTCCTCGCGGTCGACCTCGCCGCCGTCGCTGGCCGCCGCGACGGCCGCAAACACCTCCTCCAGGTCGATGCAGTCGTCCGCCATCGCCTGCAGCGTTGCAGCGACCCGTCGGCGACGGTCGTTCGCGAGGAGCCTGAAGAGGCTCTCGAGGTCGCACGTCGCCCGAACGAGGCCGTCCTCGTCGACGATCGGATGCTTGGTCATCGACTCCGAATCCACCGTCGATACTTAAGAGCTACCGAGGGAATTCCCACGCCGTGAAAGCATAAATACAACTATACAGTCGGTGAATTCAGAGAGAGCGTGCAGACAGACTGTCGACTGATCCAGGTGCCTTCCGCTGGTATGTCGGTCCTCACTGCCGAATGCGGACGGGCCCATGGGACCGGAGCGGCCTGGCAAGCTGCTCCCGGCCAGAAAGGACGGTCCCGCACGACTGGCTGCCATCTCGAGTGGGGTCACACAGGACCAACCGGCGGGGTCACAGGAGACGTCCACGCAGGACCAGACGGCCGGGACCCGGGCGGTGCTCACGTAGGACTAAACGACCGGACGGTGTACGACGCCTATGAGCGAGCGCATCCTCGTCGCCTACGATGGGTCGGCACCCGCGAGAAACGCACTCGAGTTCGCCTTCGACGAGTTCCCCGACGCCGACGTCACGGCGCTCTACGTCGTCGAGATTCCCGAGGGGTATCTCGGCGTGATCGACGGCCCCGATATCTCGGTCCCGCTCACCGAAAAGGCTCGGGAGCACGCGGAGGGCGTCCTCGAGCCCGCCCGATCGCTCGCGGCCGAACGGGGTCGCGACCTCGAGACCGACGTCGACGGCGGCAAACCGGACCAGCGCATCGTCGACAGCGCACTCGAGGGCGACTGCGAGACGATCGTGATGGGCAGCCACGGCCGAGGGTCGATCTCGCGAGTCGTCCTCGGGAGCGTCGCCGAACGCGTCGTTCGTCGCTCGCCGATTCCGGTGGCCGTCGTCCCCTAGCGTCGTACGGCCCACGACGGCGAGGCCTGTAAGATATTTGTAGCCACCTGTGGTCGGACCTCCACGCTATGTACGAGACGATCCTCGTCGCGACGGATGGGAGCGAACCAGCCAACCGTGCGGTCGACTACGCGGTCGATCTGGCCTCGACGTTCGACGCAGAACTGTGTGCGATCTCCGTCGTCGACACGCGCCGATACGGCGACACGATGCTCTCGGGTGATACGTCAATCGTCGGGGACCTCGAGCGTCGCGGGACGGAGCTTCTCGAGGACGTTCGAACCCGGACGGGCGTCGACGTGTCGACCGAACTCCGACGCGGTCGCCCCCACGAGGAGATCGCTCGGTTCGCCGACGAGACCGATGCGGACCTGATCGTGGTGGGCAACCGCGGGCTCGGCTCGAGCGCCGAAATCGGCAGTACGGCCGAACGCGTCGTCAGGTACGTCGATCGACCAGTTCTGACGGTGTAACGGGCACCTATCGGCGACACAGCGTGGCGTCCCTCCGATCGCCCCGTCTTTGGCCACCCGGCTCGACCGATCGATCACCCGCTCGTAGCCGTGACGGTTCGGTTTTGGAACCTATCAGCGCCGTGGGTGTGAGTTATTTGGACGGCTCCGACGTGCGTATCGCTGCACCGATGTACGACACCATACTGGTTCCGACGGATGGAAGCGATCCGGCGAACCGGGCGGTCGAACACGCCCTCGAGCTCGCCGACAGCTACGACGCCTCCATCCACGCGATGTACTGCGTCGAGACACACCGCTACGGCGAGCCGGCCCTGAGCAGCACGGAGATCGTCCTCGACAACCTCGAGGACAAGGGGGCTGTGATGCTCGAGGAGTTGAGCGACCGCGCGGAAACCCTGGGCGTCGACTGTGACTGGCACGTCTGTCACGGCCGTCCCTGGGAGGCGGTTCGCGAGACGGCCGACGAGATGGACGCCGACCTGATCGTGATCGGCTACCAGGGACAGAGTCACACGCAGACGAAGCGGATCGGTAGCGTCGCCGAGCGTATCGTCCGGACGGCCGACCGTCCCGTGCTCACCGCGTAGGACTACGGGTTTCGGCCCGGCGCAGTCTCCGCCCGAGAGATACCGATTTGAGTAGCTCACGCGAACCAGCCGACATGGAACACGCGGACGACCTCGGTGGATTGCTCTCCGAGACCGGCCCGAACGCGATCCTCTGCTGGCTCCTCGTGTTACTCCTCGTGCTCACCGGTATCGGGACGGTCCTCGAGGGGCTGTTCGACTGGACGGCCATGACGCTGGTCGTGATCGCCGTCGTCGTCGTGCCCGCGGTCGCGTTTCGCGATCCGCGGGTGATGCCACCGTGGGAACTCGTCGCAGTCGTCGCCCTGCCCGGCGTCTGGCAGACCCTCCTCGGGCGGGCGTTCGCGACCGAGATCGCGATCTACCTCGCGGTCGCGGCGCTCGCGCTGTTGATCGCCGTCGAACTCCACCAGTTTACGGCCGTGCGTATGAACCATGGGTTCGCGATCGTCCTCGTCGTGTTGACGACGCTCGCCGTCGCCGGCCTCTGGAACGTCCTCCAGTGGAGCGCCGACGTTCTCTTCGGCACCTCGTACGTCCTCGATGGACGATCACAGGACGCGATCAACGCCACCGTGATGATCGAGTTCATCTACGCCGGCATCGCCGGCATCGGCGGCGGACTCGTCTTCGACCGCTACTTTCGCTCGCGGGAGCGTCGCCCCTCGGAACGGACGTACGTCCCACCCAAGCCACTGCCAGACGACGACCGAGAGCGACACGAGCCGGTCAAACTCCGGGACCGACTCGACATCTCGCCGACGCGCCAGCGCCAGGCCAGCCGCGCGATGCAGCTCCTGCTGGTCGCCATTCTGCTGTGGGGGCTGTACGCCCGCGACCTGCCGACGATCGCCAACGCCGCCGTCGCGCTCGCGATCACGTTCGTTCCGGCCATCCTCGAGCGCGAGTACGAGCTGCCGATGGACGCCGGCCTCGTCCTCTGGATCACTGCGGCCGTCTTCTTGCACGCGCTGGGTTCGGCCGGCCTCTACGACGCGATCGATCCCTGGGATCACCTTACCCACGCGCTGTCGGCGTCGGTCGTCGCCGCCGCCGGCTACGCCTTCTTCCGGGCGGTCCACCTCCACACCGAGGACGTCTACGTGCCGCCGAAGGTGATGGGCGCGTTCATCCTCATCTTCGTGCTGGCAGCGGGCGTGATCTGGGAGATCCTCGAGTTCGTCATCGACCAGAGCGCGGTCGTGCTCGGCCTGGACGCCGTCCTCGCTCAGTACGGCATCAACGACACGATGATCGATCTCGTCTTCAACATCGTCGGCGCGGTGATCGTCACCCTCTGGGGGACGGCCTACCTCACCGACGTCTCCGAGTCGCTCTCCGAGCGGTTCGATCGCCGCTTCGGCACGGACTGATACGGATTCCGGAACGGGTGAGCGGTGAATCCGCAGGACGGTCACGGTGCACCGCCCTCTCTCACACGCTGGGGGCCTCCGAAACCGTTAGCCAGCCGGCTGCTGTAGATCTCCCCGATGGCGAGCATCATCCTGCCGACCTTCGAGTGGACGCGCTCGTGTGCCCAGCTGGCGAGCCAGCTCGAGCCCGAGGACGAACTCCTGGTCGTCTGTGACAGCGAGGACGATCCGGTCGCGAGCGTCGACCTGCCGGCACAGGCCGACCTGCTCGTCGCGGGCGAGCCCGAGGGTTGTTCAGGGAAGGCAAACGCCGTCGCGCTGGCACTCGAGTACGCCTCTCAGGACCGAATCGTCCTGACCGACGACGACCTCGAACGGGACGCCGACTGGCTGGCGACGATGAAACGGCTCGGCGAGGAACACGGCACGGTGACCACGATTCCCGTCTTCGTCAGCGACGAGTACCCGTTCAAGCTGTTCGAGCCGCTCTGTCTCGTCGTCGCCACCCTCGTCGTCGGCCGGACGAACTGGGTGACCTGGGGTGGTGGCGTCACCTTCGACCGCCGGGAGATCGACCTCGAGGGCTACGTGGCCGACCTGCGCCGGACGGTCTCGGACGATGCCCTACTCGCCGAGTACGCCGAGGGCGTCGTCGCGTCGCCCGAACTCGTCACCGAAGTTCACGTCCCGGGTGGTCCCCGGGCCAGCTACGAACGCCTCACGCGGTTCGTCACGATCTTCTACCGGTTTGCTCCCGGCAGGACGCTCGCGATACTCGGCCTCTTCGCCGTCCTCTCGATGCTCAGCGTACTCGCCACGCTGCCGGTGGGCCTCGCCGTGACTGCACTCGCGTACGGTCGGTACCGCGAGCTCGGGGTCGACCGTCGGACGTGGCTGTTCGCACTCCCGTCGGTCCTCCTCACGCCGCTGCTCGGCGTCGTCGGCATCCTGCGGCCGACGTTCGTCTGGGGCGGCCGCCGCTACCGGTGGGACGACACCTTCGATGTGACGGTGCTCGAGCCCTGAGACTGGGTCGGTCGCTCGAGCGCGCTGGTATCCGGTTGTGCCGTCGATCACTCGTCTGCGGCCTGGTCGTAAAACTCCTCGTGGGGGGCGATCGCCTCGAGGTCCGGTGGGCGAATCTGGCGGACGACGTAGACGTCGTACGATTCCTCGTCGGCGACGTAGACGCCGACGCTCGTCAGCGGCGTGACGACGCGACCGACGTTGTCGCTACCAAGGAAGACGACCTGGGGATCGTGGGCCTCGATGAGCCGTTCGATGTGGTCTGCGATCCGCTCCTGTGGGGGAAACTCGCGGATGCGTTCGTACTCGAACGTCGCTTCTGGGGCAAGCGCGTCGACCTGTGCCTCGAGTGCGTCGACCACTGCATCCACGTCGTAGGACTCCCCCTCGTCGATCCAGCCTTTCTCCCGAGCGTACCGCGTGCGCTCGGGAACGACGCTTACGGCGGTGACGTCTTCCTCGAGGGCACGACCGTACTCGACGGCCCTGACCAGTGCAGCTTCCGCGAGTTCCGATCCATCGAACGGGACGACGAACGACATACGCCTCCCCTCTACGGCCGCGGCAATAATGGTGGGCCACGCCTCGAGCGAGACCACCCCGTTAAGCCTTCAAAGCCGTCACTTCGGTGGCACGTGATTACAGTCATACTTCGGTAAAGTACTGTCAAATCGACTGATTGGTCGTGCTTCGAGACGACTGGGCCGGTCGACCACCGACGTCACGAGCTGCTGGACCGGTCCACCCACGGCCAACTGCGCTGTCTCTGCGTCGGCGGGACGGCCTGCTCCCGAAGTGACGTCACGGTCACTGGCACGACGGACGCGATGCTCGGTGTGACGTCAGGGTCTCAGCCGCTGTGGGCGAGCTATTTGGGGTGCTCCGGCGTACGACCTCCATGACTCGAACCGTCCTCGTTCCGACGGAAGGCTCACCGCTCTCGAGGAAGGCCGTCGAGACGGCACTGACCGACTACCCGGACGCCGAGATCGTCGTGTTGCACGTCATGGACCCCATCGGCTCCGGGACGAGTCTCATCGACGTCATGCGACCTACGTTCGACGACGGCGCGCCACCGGGCTCTGTTACCCCCGAGTACTGGCGCGAGTGGCACGAGCAGGCCGAATCGAAGGCCGAAGCGGTCTTCGACGACGCCCGCGAGACGGCCGCCGACCGCCAGGTCGAGACCGTCCTCGAGTTCGGCGACCCCGCCGACGTCATCCTCGAGTACGCCGAAGACCGCGACGTCGACCGGATCGTGATGGGCAGTCACTGCCGCTCCGGCGCCGAGCGGTTCCTGCTCGGCAGCGTCGCCGAGCGCGTCGTCAAGCGCGCCCCGGTGCCGGTGATGATCGTCCGCTGACGTCCCCCGTATCGCCGCGGCCGTCCGCTGACCGTCCCCACGAACCGGCCTGTGATCACTCCCGTCGCGTCTCGAACTCGAGCGCTCGGTCGTGGACGGTCGGCCCGTCCGCCTCGTCCGGTCGCCAGCGCTCGCCGGTCCGATCGAGCAGTCGGACGTCCGCACAGCGTCGACATGCGAGCGGATAGACGGCCACGGTATCGCTCGTGACGACGACCTCGTGGGTCCACGGGTGATGCCAGTCGTGACCGTAGAGCCGACACTCCCAGTCGAGATATCCCATACAGTGACAAAGTATAGCATAGAAGGTAAGCCGTTCGGTCACCGATCCGACACGGGTGTCCGGTAGCCGACCTGCCAGCCCTCGAGGCTCAGCCACTCCGGCGAGGACACCGACGGCAGACGGCAGGTGCGTTCCGTCCTAGGGGTATTTCAGAGCGAACGTGGTACGGCCCTCGAGATGTACGAGACGATCCTCGTGCCGACCGACGGAAGTCCGGTCGCAGACGACGCCGGGACGTACGCAATCCGCCTCGCAGAGCGGTTCGACGCGGCGATACACGTCGTCTCCGTCCTCGAGGGGGGACTCGTCGCCGGCGATGGCGAAGACGATGCCGAACGGGCTGTCGACGAACTGGCCGAACGAGCGGACGGCCGCGACCTCGAGGTGACGACCGAGCTCCGCGAGGAAGACGACGACGTCCACGAGGAGCTCCTCGCGTCGGCCGACGACTGCGAGGCGGACCTGATCGTGATGGGAACGACCGGCCGCAGCGGGCTCGGCCGATTCCTGCTGGGCAGTGTGGCCGAACAGACGCTCCAAGAGTCGTCCGTCCCCGTCGCGACCGTCCACGAGGAGACCGACCTCGAGCGTGGGTTCGAGCGCGTCCTGGTACCCACCGACGGCAGCCACAGCGCGGCGACCGCCCTCGAGCACGCGATCGACCTCGCCGTCGAGACTGGCGCCCGACTCCACCTCGTCCACGTCAGCGACGAGGAGACCGTCGAGGGGGTGGAGACGGTCGACGTCGCGAAGACGACTGCAGATGGCGAGGACACCGAGTCGGTCGGCCTCGAGCCGGTCGACGACGCGCTCGAGCGCATCCGCCGGTCGGACCTCGAGGCCGTCGACGTCTCGATCCCGAGCGGTCGCGTCGACCAGCGCATTCTCGCGAGCGCCGCGATGCACGACGCCGACTGCATCGTGATGGGGACCCACGGCGAGACGGGGCTGCGGCGCTACCTGCTCGGGAGCACGACCGAGCGCGTCGTCCGCTTCGCGGGCGTCCCGGTAATCGGCATCAGCGCACCGCGTGCCCAGACGGTAACCGTCGAGTATCTCGACTACCAGGTCGTCGACGACCGCGGCTGGTCGCTCGAGGACGACGATCTCCTCGAGCGAGCCGCAGCGGCCGACCTCGAGGCCGACGCCCACGGGACGCTCGAGGTGTCGCGTGAGGAGTACGTCCTCGACGCGGCCGAAGCGGCGGGACTCGACTGGCCGTACTACTGTCGAGCCGGCGGCTGCGTGAACTGTGCCGCGGTCGTGCTCGAGGGCGACCTCGAGATGGACGTCCAGCGGAGTCTGTCGGACGAAGAAGTTGAACAGAAGGGGTTCCGGCTGACCTGCGTGGCCACGCCGGCGAGCGACTCGGTCACGCTGGTGTACGGCGCCAAACACCTCGACGAGCTGCGGGACCGAGTGGTCTAGCCGTCCGGGACCACGTACCGGGAACAGGTTTATTTACGTGATCGATGTCCGTTCGGCCACGACCACGTGACACTGGAAGATCATGACAGCAGACACCAACAATGAACTCACTCATCATCTGGGCGTAGCGATCGGAAGCATCGTCGTGGCGGTCTTGCTGTGGGTCGTCGGATACGGTGGGCAGCGAGTCGTCGGTGCCATTCCCTTCTTCATCCTGTTTTTCGTGATGGTGATCGGTCCACTGGTTCGTATCCGGCCGTCGATCAGGCGTCAGTTTTCGGGGAACTTCCCGGTGAACTGGCGGTCGGAACTCGGGATCTGGTTCGCCATCTGGTCTGTCGTCCACGTGCTGTTCGTCTTCGCGGCCCGCGACTGGGACGTCGTCGGCTATCTCGTCGACATGAGTCCGTGGGCCTTCGGTGCCATGATCGCCGTCCTCATCGCGATCGTGCTGGCGGTTACGTCGAACAACCGGGCCTACGACTATCTCGGCCCGAAAGCCTGGAAGTGGCACCAGAGCCACGGAACCTACGTCATCTTCTGGCTCGTGGCCGT
>LKMK01000072.1 GCA_001563805.1 Natrialbaceae archaeon B1-Br10_E2g2 | reverse complement strand
TCGCGCTCCATAAACCGTGTGACGAGTTCCGGAATCGTCGGCTCGGGGTCTTTCGGGTCACGCCAGTAGGAAAGCATCCAGCCCAGATCGGCCCGCGGGTCGCCGAGCGTCGCCATCTCCCAGTCGAAGACGGCGACGAGTTCGGGCGGCGTTCCGGGACCGAACATGACGTTGTCGAGCTTGTAGTCGCCGTGGACGAGCGTGTGTGGGTGTTCGTCGGGTGCGTTCTCCTGGAGCCACGAGCCGACCTCGTAGAGGTCGGGCACCTCGCGCTCGTCGGCGGTCACCTCGAAGGCCCACATGAGCTGTTGGCCCCAGCGTTCGACCTGTCGCTCGGTGTACCCCGGCGGATAGCCGAACTCGCCGAGGCCGAGCTCCTCGTAGTCGAGTCGGTGGATCTTCGCCAGCGTGTCGACGAGTTCCTCGCCCATCCGCTGGCGGTGCTCGGGCGCGGCGAACCGATCGGGTTCGTCCTCGCGCAGTACGTCGCCCTCGAGGCGGTCCATCAGATAGAAATCACTCCCGATGACGTCGTGATCCTCGCAGGCGAGGACGAGGGTCGGAACGGGAACGTCGGTGTCCGCGACCGCGTTCATGACGTCGTACTCCCGGATGACGTCGTGGGCCGTCTCGGCCGTCTCACCCGGCGGCGGGCGACGCAACACGAGGTCGCGGTCGCCCCACGTCACGAACAGGGTCTCGTTCGAGTGGCCTTCCTGGTGTCGCTCGACGTCGTAGTCGTCCGCCTCGCCGAGGTGGTCCTCGAGGAACGTGGCGAGTGCGTCCTCGTCGACGAGGCGGTCGTAGTATGTGTCGCTCATAGCTGGCTGTCCGCTCTTCCGCCTGCTCGACTCGCGTCGGCCCCGCATCGGTGGGTCGCTGTCGACGTGACGGTGTACGGTTCTACCACTGCTCCGCTTACCGAAAATAGTTTTGACCCATCGTCTTTTTACAACGTTCGAACAGGTGATGCCAGCAACGATTCCGTTCGACGCCGACTGAACGGGCCCGATGCCGTCCAGGTCGGCGCCTCCGTCCCGTCTCCGGTGTGTCTCGTGGGACCACTCCTCCACAATACTTTTGGCCACTACTGACTGACTGGTTAGTTAGATATCGACCCGATGACCGACCGACGACCGTCGAACCCGAATACGAACACCAGGACGGACCAGCCCCGCCGGCCGTCCGTCCCCCGCGGATCGACCGCCGCCGCCCGTCACGGTGAGTGATCGCGTGCGCTCGAGGTGGAATCCGATCCGGCGGATACGAGCCGCCATCGGCGGCGTCGAACGTCAGCGAGCGGTGGTAGTCGGTGCGGTCATCGTGAGTACGTTCTTCGTCGGCTTCGGTGGCGGTGTGATCTTCCCGATCCTGCCGAATCTCGGCGTCGTCCTCGGCATCTCGCCGTTTATGGTCGGGCTGATCCTCAGTGCGAACCGGTTCTCTCGCCTGCTGGCGAACGCGCCGGCCGGCGTGCTCGTCGACCGCGTCGGCACGCGCACGCCGTTCGTCGCTGGCATGGTCGTCCAGGGGATCGCCACGTTCGGCTACGTCGTCGCCGTCGTCTCCGCCCAGCCCGCGTTGTGGTTCCTCCCGGACGTCCCGGAAGCCTGGTTCCTGGGGTCGCGAATCATCTGGGGGGTCGGCAGTGCAGCCGTCTTCGCGACCGCGTACACGATCGCCGCGGACGTCAGCGACGAGACCTCGAGGGGGGCGAACATGGGACTCATCCGTGGCGGCGTCCTGTTCGGGTTTCCGAGCGGCGTCGTCGTCGGCGGCGTCATCAGCGAACTCTGGGGGACGGTCCCGGCGTTCGTCGTGGCCACGCTGTTCGCGGCCGTCGCCTGTGTGGTCGCCTTCGTGACGATTCCCGAGACCCACGTCGACGGCGACGGTCACCGGTCGGTGTCGATCCTCGACGTCGACCGGAGCGTACCCGCCGTGACCGTCGGACTCGTGAACTTCGCCGTCCTGTTCGCCTACATCGGCGCGCTGTTCGCGACGCTCGTCCTCTTTCTCGATCGCAACGACCTCGGCGTCTTTGGCTTCGATGCCCAGGCGTCGTCGGGAATCTTCATGGCCGTAACGGTCGTCGCGGCGGGGATCTTCATGTTCCTCGGGGGGTACGTCAGCGACCGAACCGGATCACGGGTACCGACGCTGCTGTGGTTTCTGGGGACGACGTTCGTCGGCTTCCTCGCGCTCGCGCTCGCGGACTCGGTCGCGACGCTCGTGGTCGCGTGCGTCCTGATCGGTGCCGGACAGGGCGGGACGAGCGGCCCGTTGATGGCTCTGCTCGCGGACCTCACGCCCGACGAGCGGATGGGGCGTGCGGTCGGCACGAACAACGTCCTCGGCGACGTCGGCGGCGGACTCGGGCCGATCGTCTCGCTGCCCCTCGTCGAACTCGTCGGCTTCTGGCCGATCTACGTCGCCTGTGCGGTCCTCCCCGTCCTCGCTGGCGGGGTCCTCCTCGCCGGGATCCACCACGAGACCGGCCGCTTCACTCCGAGCGTCGGCTCACCTGAGGAGCCAGGCGAGACGCCGGAGCGATCGTCGGGACACGCCGACTGATCGACGCTGTCTGGCGGGTGTGTCGCCGGGCCGCTCGAGCGCCGTTTTCGCTCGAGGACGCCTCATACACTCTCTCGTGATTCGGTACCGGTGATCGCTGCCCCCGCCCGGGCGATCTCAAAAAACGGTACGACGATTCGTATCAGGAGTCGCATCGGTCTGTGAGGCCGATCGAGCCGTCGCCGTCGATCGTGACCTGCAACCCGGCGTACTCGAAGCTGACGACCGCGTTTGCGTGGGGCCGATCCCGAAACAGCTCGTTCAGCGCCGTCGGCTCGATGACGTCGTACAGGGGCGGACAGTCGACGGGGTCGATCTCCAGCAGCTCCGCGACCGCTGCGATCAGTCGGATGGTCGGCTCGGTCTCGTCGGCGGTCAGTAACGTCCGGTGGTCTCGGTTCGTACCCATGCCTGTGTCTACTGTGTCGAACAGTGTCGGTCGGTATAGCGAGCGCTCCCAACTAGTTCGTATGTTCAGACGGTGCTACGTCAGGGCGACTGGCCGGTCACCGCCGGACCGACGTCGGCGCGGTTGCGAACCCGGCCTACGGCCAGTCCGTCCCCTCCTCAGCCTCCTTCTGTCGGGAGTTGGAACGTCGGGTCGAGGTCACTCGCCGTTCGCGTCCGGGTGACAGAGCCAGTCGCGGACGATCGCCTCGAGGCTCTCGTTCGTCAGCTCGGCGACGTCGTCACGCCCGAGCGTGACCTGGTAGATTCGTGCCCCGTTGATCGCGGTCAACAGCAGCGTCGCGACCGCTTCGGGGTCGACGTCGCGGAAGACGCCCTGCTCGCTACCCTCTTCGACGATCGCGATCACCATCGCCTCGACGGTCTCGTAGTTGTGCGAGAGCTGTCGGCGAAACTCCGCGTTGTGGGGTGCCTCGGAGCGTATCTCGAGCATCGCCGTCGTGAGCTCCCAGTGGTCGAACTCCCCGCGTTCCGGCGGCCCGAACAGGAGCGTCTCGACCAGCGCCTCGAGTCGCGTGACGGGGTCGTCGCTCTCGTCGACGGCGATGTTGCGTTCGAACGCGTCGAGTAAGTACTCGAGAAACGCCACGAGCAGGTCCTGTTTGGTGTCGTAGTGATAGTGAATGACGCCTTTCGTCTTGTCGAACTCGTCGGCGATCGATTGCATCGTCAGGTTGGCGTACCCGTGGGTACACAGCGCCCGATAGGTCGCATGCATGATCGCTTCCTGAGTGTCGACGGGGTCGCCGTCGCCGTTTGCCCCCATGCTACTACGTGCGTCGTAAATTATCGCAAAAAGCGTTTGGAAAGGCGTCGCGTTCTCCGGCTCGACGCCTTCTGGGTCTCTCCACCGTTCGACCGTATCAGTCGCCGGGTTCGACGTTGTCGACGATCTCGAGGACGTCTCGAGGTGATTCGATGCGATAGGAGACGGCAGGACCGTCCTCGGCCCCGAAGGCGACCCCCCGTATTCCGACCGCGTCGGCGCCACGGACGTCGTGGTCGTACCGGTCGCCGATCAGCAGCGACCGGCCGGGTGCGGCGTCGGCCTTCTCGAGTGCCGTCTCGAAGATAGCCGGGTCGGGTTTGGTTCGGCCGACCTCCTCGGACGTCGTTATCGAGTCGAACCGGTCGCGGACCCCGAAGCGCTCGAGTATCCGTTTCCCCACGTCGTCGTCGACGTCGCTGACGACGCCGAGGTGGACGTCCCGGTCGGCGAGCGTTTCGATCGTCTCGACGGCGCCCGGGACCGGCCGGATCGACGACGCGACGTGCTCGTCGAACCGCGGCTTCCAGGCCTCGGTCGGCAGCCGTTCGCCGACGAGCGCTTCGACGCCTACGGCGTACGCCTCCCGCGCGGCCCGAAACTCGGTCCCCTCGCGCTCGCGGAAGTGATCGCCGACGGCCGTCCGCCAGGTCTCGACGGCCTCCTCGACGCCCACCTCGAGCGCTCGGCGGTCGACGAGCTCGGCGACGAACGCCGCGTGGGCCGACTGGACGGACTCGAGCTCGAGGATGACGCCGCCGATGTCCCAGAAGACGGCGTCCCACGCCGTCGCTCGCTCGTTCCCCTCCCCGTCTATCGTCTCGTCGGGTCTTCCTGACGTGGTCATAGCTGTACTGTCGGTGGCTGCCGTCGTCGGTCGCCGCGTCGCCTCCTCTTTCTCGGCTGTCTCACTTAACGATAGGGTAGCCTTCCGTGACCCCGTCCCTCGCTCTCGAGCGGTGTTCTGTCCACCAGTCACACGGGAAATATTGGGTCGCCGTGTGTCGATAGATACCGGACGACACTGTGGTGCTTCATGGTCGACGTAGCCAGCAGTCTACGGCCGGATTCGATCGGTGGGACGATCGGCAGACGGTTCCGCTGGTCCTCCGAGGTGGTCGCACAGTATGTCAGATTACATCAATGTCGCGACGTCACAGGTCCTGCCTCTGTGCTGGGTGTTGACGGGGTTGAGGTTCGGGAACCACGTCTGGGGGCCACGATTGGTTTCGATTCGGCAGACAGTCGCCCGGTCGTCTAATCACAATGTTTAATATGTGGGGTTTCGCTAGTGGTGGTACACCATGCCATACAAGCGCAGCGGATTATCGCGCCGAGGCTACCTCAAAGGTGCAGCCGCGGTGGGTGCGGCAACGACTCTGGCAGGCTGTGCGCTTCTGGACGACGACATCGGGGACGAAGGCGATGTCGACGGCATTCCGGACGAACCGTTTCGGATCGCACATCTGACGTTCGAATCGGGGCCGCCAGCGTTCTACGGAGAGGAGGCTGCTAATGCGGTCGACATGCTCGTCGACCAGATCAACGACGACGGTGGGCTGATCGGCGAACGTGAGATCGAGATCGTCGATCGAATCGACGAGGACGCGGGCCCTGATTCGCTGATCAGTGACGTGCAGTCGATGGCCCAGGAGGGGGACGTCGACATGATGATGGGGATCATCTCCAGTGCACACGCGCTTGCAGTCGCCCCGGAGGCGAACGATCAACAGCTCCCGTTCCTCGTGACGATCCCGGGGACGTACCAGCTGTACGAGGAGAATCCCGACATGGACTACGTCGTCCGGACGTGCGGGACGAACGCCGCCGGTGCGATCGGCGGCGTCCGGATGGTCGAACAGATGGACGACGTGGAGACGGTCATGACACACGACCACGACTACGCCTGGGGACACGATCACCAGGAGATGTTCACCAGTGCCCTAGAGCAGGTCCGTCCCGATATCGAGGTGATCGATTCGCGATACACCGACCTCGGTGAGACCGATTACAGCGCACACGTCTCCGCGATCGCCGACGCGGAGCCCGATCTCCTCTTCTCGAGTCTCTGGGGTGGTGACACGGCGACGTTCGTCTCACAGGGTGTCGACGGCGGGATGTTCGACGCGGTCGGGGAGGCGCTGCTCGTGGGGGACACCGGTGCGCCGTTGCTTCGCAATCTCGGGCCGGACATGCCCGAAAACGTCTGGCTCGGGGGCCGCGGTGGTTACCAGCCCAACTACCGCTACGACGAGGACGACGGCCACCAGGCGTTCGTCGACGATTACTACGACCAGTACGATCAGCTGCCCGGCTGGGGTGCCTACCACGAGTGGGTCGCGCTGCAGGCGCTCGAGCAGGGAATCGAGCGCGCCGTCTCGATCATCGGCGATTGGCCGAACGACGAACAGCTCATGGCGTCGATGCACGATCTGTCGTTCGAGACGCCACACGGCCAACACACGATGCGTGGCCCCCAGGCTGCTGCACCTGCAGTCTTCGGCCGACCGACGGACGACCACGACTTCCCCGTCGACCACCAGCTCCCGACGGACTTCGAATTCATCGCCGCGGCGGACGTGAACCCGCCCGAGGACGTCCCGACGATGGACTGGGTCGACGAAATCGAACCGCTCTGATGGAGGCGTAGTATATGCCTATTGGAACGTTCCTCGGAATCGCGTTCGACGGTCTCTACTTCGCAGCCCTGCTGTTTTTCGCGTCGATAGGGCTGACGCTCGTCTTCGGAATTCTCAATCTGTTGAACATGGCTCACGCCGCGTTCTACGGGTTCGGTGCCTACCTCGCCGTCTGGACGCTCAACAACATCGGTGACGTCACGACGTCGACGGTCGTGCTCCTCGCGATACTCGTGCTGGCGATCCCGATCGTCGTCTTCGTCCTCTCCGCAGCCCTGGACAAGTCGGTGTTCGCACCGCTGTACGACATCGAACCGGTCTACCAGCTGCTGGCGACGTTCGGCGTCATCCTCATGCTCGACGACATCATCAAATTCATCTGGGGGGCATCACCGATCAGCGTCGACGCTGCGACGGACCCGTCGCGTCAACTCGGATCGATCGAGCTCCTCGGCAGTTCGGTGTCCGCCTACCGGTCGTTCGTCATCCTGATCGCCGTCCTCTGTGCCGTGGGTCTGTACCTCATGTTCGTGAAGACGAAGCTGGGGAAGATCTCGCAGGCGATGTCGGAGGACTACGAGATGGTCCAGATGCTCGGGATCAACGTCAACCGGGTTCGCGTGCTGATCTTCAGCATCTCCGTCGCGCTCGCAGCGCTCGGCGGCGCGCTGTTCGTTCCGTTCGCCGTCGCCGCGCCCTCGGTGACGCTCGACTACGTTTTGCTCTCGTTCGCCGTCATCGTCATCGGCGGCCTGGGGAGCCTCAAGGGCGTCGTCGTCGCCGCGCTTCTGATCGGGATGGTCCGCAGCCTCGGTATCGCCTTCTTCCCGGCGATCGAACTGGCGATCGTCTTCGCGCTGATGGCGGTCGTCATCATCTTCAGACCCGAAGGGTTCTTCGGTCACAGAGGGGTGGTCGAATGAGCACCCGGTTCCCGACGTTCCAGAACGTCGAGATCAGAGAGTCGCTCCTGAACTGGCGGCTGCTCGCAGCTGTCGGCCTGTTCGTCGTACTCGCACTGTACCCTGCCGTCACGGGCAACGCGTACCACACGCGATTGCTCGCGTGGATGATGTGCTTTGCCATCGCAGCGCTCGGTTTCAACATCGTGCTCGGCTACACTGGGCTGCTGTCGTTCGGTCACGCCGCGTTCTTCGGGACCGGCATGTACACCGTCGTGATCGTGATGAACGCCACCGGGATCACCGATCTCCTGGTACTGGTGGTGCTCGCGATGATCGCCGCTGGCGTCGTCGGCGCGATCATCGGTGCGCTCTCCGTCAAGACACACGAGATCTACTTCGCACTGTTGACGCTGGCGCTGGCCCAGCTCCTGTACGTCCTCGCCGTTCGAGACGTCGGTGGTCTCACGCGCGGGACGGACGGGATCGGGGTCTCCCGCCCGGATTTCTTCGGGGTTCCCGTCAGCGAACTCTCGGCAACGGTGTACCTGGTTGGATTCTACTACTACGTGATCCTGACGTTCCTGGCCGCGACGATCGTCGCGCTGTGGTTCGTCCTCCGGTCGCCGTTCGGTCTCACGCTGAAGATGATCCGCGAGAACGAGACTCGAGCGGAGATGACCGGCGTTCCGGTCCTCCGCTACCGGCTGTACTCGATGATTCTGTCGGCGACGGTCGTCGGGCTCGGCGGTGCGCTGTACGCGATCGTGGTTGGCCACATCACGCCCGAGTACCTCGACTGGACGATGTCCGGCGAGATCGTCTTCATGGCGCTGCTGGGCGGGATCGGAACGTTCCTCGGCCCAGTCATCGGCGCCGGCGGGTTCATCCTGCTGCAGGAACTGGCACTCGCCTACACCGAGTACTGGCACTTCACGATGGGGCTCGTCCTGTTCGTGATCGTTCTCACGTTGCGCGAGAAAGGTGTCTGGGGCGGTGTGAAGACCCTCGCAACCAGAGTCGCCGATCGGAGGGACGACCAATGAGCACGCAACCAGTTCTCGAGACGCAGAACGTTCGCAAGGAGTTCGGGAGTCTCGTCGCCGTCGACGGCGTGAGCATCGAGTTCCACACCGACGAGGTCGTCGGCATCATCGGCCCGAACGGGGCCGGGAAGACGACGTTCATCAACCTCATCTCGGGGGCGTTACCGTTGACCGACGGAAGCATCGTCTTCAACGGGGAGGACATCTCGACGCTTCGCAAGTACAAACGGGTCCGGAAGGGACTCGTTCGATCGTTCCAGATCCCGCAGATCTACGACGAGATGACGGTGTTCGAAAACGTTCAGTCGAGCGTTCTCTCCCGGAAACAGGAGAACAACCGGCTGTTCACGCCGGTCCATCGCGACACCGAATCCGTCGAGGAGACCGACCGGCTCCTTACGATGTTCAACCTCGGCGACCACGCGGACGAACACACCGAACACCTCCCACACGGCGTTCGGAAGGTACTCGACGTCGCGATGTCGTTCGCGCTCAGGCCCGAGATCATGTTGCTCGACGAGCCGACCAGCGGTGTCGGCTCTCGAGAGAAAAACGCGGTGATGCAAACGATCACCGAGGCGGCGGTCGAACAGGACATCGGACTCGTCTTCATCGAACACGACATGGAGCTCGTTCGTTCCTACTCCGATCGGATTGTCGCGCTCCACGAGGGGCGAGTCCTCGCCGACGACGACCCGGCAAACGTCATGGAGTCAGAGGAAGTCAACCAGTTCATCCTGGAGGGGGGTGTCTGAGCATGAGCCAGGAACGAATGCTCGAACTCGAGGACGTCTCGGTGACGATCGACCGGGCGACGGTCCTCGACGGCGTCTCCCTCCAGGTGGCACCGGGCGAGACGGTCGCGCTCATCGGTCGCAACGGTGCCGGCAAGACGACGACGTTTCGGACGGTGATGGGACAGACGGCGATCCAGAACGGGACGGTTCGCATGAACGGCACCGACCTCACGTCCCTTCCCTCGCGAGCCCGGATCCAGCACGGCATCGGGTTCGCACCCGAGGACCGGCGCCTGTTCACCACCCTGACCGTCGAGGACAACGTTCGGATGCCCAGGTGGGGGAAGGGTAACACCAGCGACGATGACTTCGAAGACAGCCTCGAGCGGATCCTCTCCATCTTTCCGGAGATGGAGGAGTTCCTCGACCGGCCCGCAGGCCAGTTGAGCGGTGGTCAACAGAAGATGGTGACGGTGGGTCGGGCACTCGCCTCGGACCCGGATATCGTCTTGGTCGATGAACCGTTCGAGGGGCTTGCCCCCTCCGTCAGGGAACGCTTTCGCGACGGCGTCGAACGCATCAAAGAACTCGGGATCTCGATCGTCGTCGCGGAGTCGAACGTCCGCCACGCTGGCGAGATTGCCGACCGTGGTTACGTGATCGAACGGGGCGAAATCGTCACCAGCATCGACGCCGACGAACCGATCGCCGAGAACGACGAGATCAAGCGGATCTTCGAAGGCGCCTGACGCGCCGACGACTCGTCCCCGAACTCGACCGTTCGACTCAGCCAGTCCGACCGCGTGCGTACTCGACGGGCACCCCTCACGCCAGCGCCTGCTATTCGTCGTCGCCTTTCCAGATGATCCCGTCGGTTTCGCCCGTCATGACCACCGTTCCCGCCTCGTTCGTACAGCGGATCGAACAGCTGATCTCGTACCGGTCTGCCCGCTCCGTGACCGCCTCGTTCGTCCACTCGCAGGTGATCGTCTCGCCCGTATACACGGGCGTTTTGAACCGGTACTCCATCCGGCTGGCGAGCACCTCGAGCCCGCCGCCGATCTTTGTCGGCAGCGTCGCCGTGAGCAGTCCCTGCACGACGAGTTCGCCGTCGGCGTTCGGTTCGGTGTGAATCGGCTGTTGATCGCCCGACACCTCGCCGAACTGGCGGACGTCCTCCGTCGTGAACGTCCGTTCGGTCGTGTACGTGGCGCCGACCTCGGGCGGTGTCGTCGTCATGCCGATCGTTCACCCCGTTGGCCGGTCGATCCGACGTGGGACTCGAGTCGGGCGACTCCCTCCGGTTTGGCTTCGTCGGACCAGTTCGACCGGACGACTGCGCTGACCATGCCGAATCAATGAGTATCGAGTACAAGTGGTTTGCGTGTGTGGCTCATACGCAAACTTTGACCGACGCTTCCCGAGCCCGTCGTCCGGCGACGCAGTTACGTCTGGTTTCCTGGAACTCACTTTTATTAACGATTGATGTGTAATGGTGGAATGAGGGTAACAATGGTAGCAACACGACGGTTTGCGGGTGAGCGCGCATGACCACTGACCGATTCGTCGTCGACGGCGACGTCGCCGTCGTTACCGGTGCCTCGAGCGGCATCGGCCGGGGGATCGCCGAGCAGTTCGCCGCGGGCGGCGTCGACGTCGTCGTCTGTTCGCGCGAACAGGAGAACGTCGATCCAGTCGCCGAGGCGATCAACGGCTCCGACGGCGGTGGCGAGGCGCTGGCGCTCGAGTGTGACGTCACCGACCGCGAGGCCGTCGAGGCGCTCGTGGAGACGACCGTCGAGACCTTCGGCGGGATCGACGTGCTGGTCAACAACGCCGGGGCGTCGTTCATGGCTGGCTTCGACGACGTCTCGCCGAACGGCTGGAAGACGATCGTCGACATCAACCTCCACGGCACCTACCACTGCACCCACGCCGCCGCCGAGTCCCTCAAAGACGGCGGCGGCTCGGTGATCAACTTCTCGAGCGTCGCCGGCCAGCGTGGCGCGCCGCTGATGAGCCCCTACGGGGCCTCGAAGGCTGCCGTCATCAACTTCACGACGACGCTCGCGGCCGAGTGGGCCGACGACGGCGTTCGCGTCAACTGCATCGCGCCCGGCTTCGTCGCGACGCCGGGCGTCGAGAGCCAGATGGGCGTCTCCGCCGACGAGATCGACCGCTCGGCGGTCGCTCGCCGCATCGGCACGGTCGAGGAGGTCGCCGACGTCACCCAGTTCCTCGCTAGCCCCGCCGCCTCCTACGTCGTCGGCGAGACCATCACGGTCGGCGGCGTCCCACAGCTCACGGAGGAGTACGACGTGTGACCTCGAGACGAAACGGCCCACGCCGGACGACCGGTTCCCATACAACGAAAAGGGCGGCACACGTCTGTGTGAGTCGATGACTGCCAGAGAGATTCACCTCCCCGTCGCGGCACAGCCGACGGTCGACTCGCTCGTCGACTACGCACGGACGGCCGAAGACGCCGGCTACGACTGCGTCTGGCTTCCCGAGACCTGGGGCCGTGACGCCGTCACCGTCCTGACGTCGATCGCCGAACACACCGACTCGGTCGACCTCGGCTCGAGCATCGTCAACACCTACTCGCGGTCGCCGGCCCTGCTCGGCCAGACGGCCGCCACCTTGCAGGAGGTCTCCGACGGCCGCTTCCGGCTGGGAGTCGGCCCGAGCGGCCCGATCGTGATCGAGAACTGGCACGGCCTCGAGTACGGTAATCCGCTCCGGCGCACCCGCGAGACGGTCGAGATCGTCCGCCAGGTGCTCTCCGGCGAGCCGGTCGAGTACGACGGCCACGACTTCTCGTTGTCGGGCTTTCGGCTGCGCTGTGCGCCGCCCGACCCCCAGCCGCCGGTCGAAGTTACCGGGATGGGACCGAAGGCCGTCGAACTCGCCGGCCGGTTCGCCGACGGCTGGCACGGTATCATGCTCACGCCCGACGGCATCCGCGACCGCCTCGAGGACGTCGAACGCGGCGCCGACCTCGGCGACCGCGACCCCGAGGACGTGACCGTCTCCGTCGGCGTCCCCTGCTGTGTCCTCGAGGATGCCGAGCGCGCCCGCGAACTCGCCCGCCAGCACGTCGGCTTCTACGTCGGCGGGATGGGCACCTTCTACCGCGACTCGCTCGAGCGCCAGGGCTACGACGAGGCGGTCGAGATCCACGACGCCTGGCAGGAAGGCGACCGCGACCGGGCGCTCGAGCTGATCGACGACGAGCTGCTCGACCAGCTCTGTGCCGCAGGTGACCTCGAGACGGCCCGCGAGCGCCTCGAGCGCTTCGAGGCGGTCGACGGTCTGGACGCCGTGATGGTGAGCTTCCCGCGCGGCGCGGACGAGAGCGAGATCCGCGAGACGATGGCTGCGCTCGCGCCGAACGACGACTGACTCGGCTCGTCTCTAGCCGGCTCTCGAGACGGCCGCTCACCCCGCGCCGATCGGAGCGTCGAACCGCGGATCCCGACAGCTACAAGCCGTCGATCCTCCCAGTTCGAACTATGCCAGGGAAGGTGCCGCCGGAGGAACTGCTCGAGTGCGTGTTCGATCGAACGGGGTCGCCGGACGACGCGGTCGTCCAGGGGCCGGCCTACGGCGAGGACGCCGCCGCGATCGATCCGCCCGAGGGGACGCTCGTGGTCAGCACCGACCCGATCTCGCTCGCGGCCTCCGCGGTCGGCACGCTGGGCGTCCACGTCGCCTGCAACGACGTCGCCGCCTCAGGTGCCGATCCGCGGTGGCTCACCGTCGTCGTCATGCTCCCCGACGAGGAGACGCCACTCGAGACGATCACCGACGACGTCGACGCGGCCGCCCGCGAGATCGGCGCGACCGTCGTCGGCGGCCACTCCGAGTACGTCGACGGCCTCGA
>LKMK01000007.1 GCA_001563805.1 Natrialbaceae archaeon B1-Br10_E2g2 | reverse complement strand
GAGAGGACGAAGTAGGTCTTCTCGACCAGCGTCGCGATCAGCACGAGGACGCCAGCGCCGATCGCTCGCGCCTTCGTGAACAGCGACGGTCGAAGGACGGTCGCGAAGATGAACGCCAGGACGCCGAAGACCATCAGCATCGGGATGACGTACATCGGGTGCGAGAGCTTCGACGCGGACGACGGCTGCGCGTCGACCGGCGGGAAGAAGTTACCCACGGCGAGCTGCTGAAGCTGCAGCCACAGGAACAGCAGGCAGAAGAACCCGAGCCACAGGAGCAGCCCGCGGAAGACGTCGTCGGTGATGATGTGGTCCCAGTCGTACGCGCGTCGGAAGGCGTACGAGAGGAGGATGACGCCACTGATCGCGGACGTCAGTGCGATAGTGAGGAACTGCGGCCCCTGGATGCCGCCGAACCAGCTCGGATACGTCGGCAGCAGTGCGAACAGCCACGGAATCACACCGCCGTGAAGCAACAGCGGTGCCATGATGATGATCGCGAGTGCGACCCACCAGACCATCCGATCGATGACCTCGTCTTCTTTCTCGGTGTAGCCGATGGTCATCATCTTGTAGACGGGCTCGAAGATGTCCGGCAGGTCCTCACGCAGGCGCGTGACGTCGTACCGGAGCGTGAGCGCGAGGTAGGTCGCGGTCAGCACGAAGTAGGCCGTGATGACGGTCACGTCCCACACCAGCGGCGAGTTGTTGACCGTGATGTGGTAGTGTCCGAGGACGCTGGTGACCATCCGGTCCGGACGGCCCATGTGGACGATGACGTAGAAGCCAGCGGCCGACAGGCCGGCGAGCGTGAGCATCTCCGCGAGTCGGGCGACCGGCATGTACCGATCCATCCCGAGCAGGCGAACGGCTGCCGAGAGGATGATCCCGCCGTGAGCGATCCCGACCCACCAGATGAACGCGCCGATGTACAGCCCCCAGGTGACGCCGCCGCCGGTCCCCCAGTCGGAGAGTCCGGTGACGATCATCCCCTGCTGAAGCTGGTAGGCCCAGCCGGCGAGGAAGCCGGCGAACGCCAGCCCCGCGACGGCAAGGAGGATGAAGTACTTCTTCGAAGTGTGCTTGATCGGCCGCAGGATGTCCGCCTCGGTTGGCGTCTTGGTGCTCATAGGGAACCACCCGTCCAGCCGACGGTTCCCTCGTCGAGGACGTCCTTGCGGTTGTCGACGAGTTCGACCGTATCACCGGTGACCTGCTCGTAGGCGAGATTCTCGTACTCGACGCCCGTCCCGGTCGGCTCGCGCTGTTCCGCCCGTGGACCGGGCTCGTTGCCGAGGTACTGGATGTTCGGGTTGGTACCGATGTCCTCGAGCAGCTTGTAGCTCGAGGAGGGCGCACCAGCGTACCGTTCGAGGACGACCTGCGCGTCGTCTTCGCCGCCGTCGAGGTCGAGTTCCTCGAGGAGGGCTTCGTCCTCGAGGTCCAGGCCGTGGTCTCTGAGTGCGTCGAGTGCGTCGATGACCTCCTGTTCGTACTCGGCCATGATGCTCTGTTCACCCTCGGGCGCTTCGCCCATGTTCTCGCCGGTCATCTCGACGGCGAGCAACAGCGCAAGCGTCTCCTCGTCGAGGTCCTCTGCAGCGTCGAGGACGGACTCGAGGTCGTCGTCGGCGTCCTCGAGGTCTTCCTCGAGCGCCCCGGCAGCCGGAACGGAGAGCGAAGAGAGCGTTCGGCCGCGGCTCGGGTTGGCGGCGTACTTCTTTGGGTCGCTCATTTCGTCGTTGACGTTCCCGAACTGGATGGCGTCCGGCGGGCACGCGTCGAAACACGCGGTCGTGCCGACGAAGTCGTCGCCCATGTCGCCGTCCTGTCGGGTCGGACACATCGTACACTTGCTCATGGCGCCACGCGGTGCGCGGCTGTCGACCCAGCGACCACGCTCGTCGGTCATGTGGTCGCCCATGTCCATCTCCTCGTAGTGGGCTGCGATCTCGTCGGTCGGCACGTCAGGTTCGTCCCACTGGAAGTAGTTGACGCCGTACGGGCAGGCGACCTGACAGTATCGGCAGCCGATACAGACGTCGTAGTCGGTCAGGACGAGGCCGTCGGAGTCGCGGGTGTGTCGAGCCGTCGTCGGACAGACCTTCTCACACGGCGCGTCGGTACAGTGCTGGCACGGGCGAACGATGCGGTTCGCCGCTGGACCGGCGGCACGAGCGAGCGACGAGCTCGTCCCTTCCTCGTTGTCCGGGTCGTCGTACTCGAAGACGTACATCCAGTTGACGCCCGCGTCGGTCTGGTTCTCGTCGGCACACGCCGTCACACAGCTGAGACAGCCGTCACAGCGCTCGAGGTCGATGGTCATCCCCCACTGGGTGCCCTCGCCCTCGTCGTCTTCCTGTGCGGCGGCGACGCTCGGCTCGGGTTCCGGTTCGGGGTCGTCGGTGACCGTCCAGGCACCGAGCCCGACGAACGCCGCGCCGGCGCCCATCTTCTTCATCACGTTGCGGCGACCGTCTTCGCCGTCGCCGTCGAACTTATCGAGCATCCGGGAGAACGTCCCCTCCTCGACGGCCTGTGCTTCCTCGAAGGCCTCCTGGGTCGGGCGCTGGTCCTCGCCGAACTCCTCCATCACGTCGTCGTGATACTTCTCGTGGAACTCGGCTTCGGAGAGTTCGCCCTTCGTGACCCGCATCGCGTCTTTGGCCATCTCGAGCCCGAGGTCCGTATCGTACTCGGTCTCGTCGAGCATGTCCTCGAGGTCGTTCTCCCACTCGGCGCCGAGCGGGTGGAATGATTCGTCGTCCGTACTCATTACCTCACAACACCTCTATTCATAATGATCCTATCACCGAGTGATTACACAGCGACGCATACTTGAATACGTTCATTTGTGGCTACTCTACTGCGGACTCACGACTAGATGTGGAAGTAGTATCGAGGCGATTTCCACATGCTGAGAATTGGGTCGTACATGTTCGGTCATTCATGTTCTTTCGTCGGAATAGCGACGTGTCGGCGCGTTCTCGCGGCAACCGTACCAGGTCCGACCGACGCTGCAGACCCGGTCGCGAATCGACACTCGTCCGAAGCCAATGGAGGGTGGCGACTGCGAGCGATCAGTGAGCGAATCCGGGCGACACTCGAGGAGCGGACACTGCAGGCGCGGAGATGGACGACGTCGGGTCGCCATCACCGCCGCCGGTCACTGAGCGCGGGCGACAGCCCCGACACCCAGTTCGTCTCGGGCTCAGTTCGTTGCGAGTTGTTCCTCGAGCGGCTCCTCGTCGTCCAGCCCGGGCAGATCGTCGACGAAGCGTTTGACGATCGCCTCTTCCGCGCGGTGGAGCGTCTCGCTGCAGGTCGACTTCGCGACGCCGAGGTGCTCGGCGAGATCGGTCAACGAACAGCGCCGCGGCGTATCGTAGTACCCCTCGTCGACGGCCGCCACCACGACCTCGAGCTGGCGTTCCGAGAGGAGCTGACTCTCGTGGAGCCGCTCGCGAACGTGCTCGATACGGTACTGGAGCCCGAAATTCTCGAGCTGCTGGGCGAGTTCCGAGAGGCGTTCGCGCGAGCCGGTGACGTCGATGGTCGCCTCGCCGTCGGTGATCTCGACGGGCAGTTCGATCGGCATCCCGGAGTCTCGAGAGGAGAACAACAACAGCGGTGCCGTCGTCTCGAAGTGCACCGTCGCCTCGTTGTCGCTCCACTGGGCGAGCGTGAGTTCGGTGACCTGCGGATGATCGTTCATATCGTCGATCACGTCCGCAACCTCCGGCCCGGTGATTCGGACCAGGGCGAACCCGGAGTCTGCACCCGGGACCGCTGCAAGCACGCGGAACGTCGCGTCGGGATAGGCCGTGGATAGCTGCTGAATCCAGACCTGCTCGGGCATCGTGATCGTGAGTGTCGCCTGGGCCATACGACCTGTTTCACTCCGAACCTATAAGCGCGTGGTGTCGAATATGTTCGGTGGCGGATTTCGCCGGGCGCAGACAGCCGTCGGTGCGAACACCTTCGGACCAACACCCTTCCATCGAACCGAGAAACTCACACGTGATGCCGACAGAGACACCCGACCGTACGCTCGACGTCCGAACAATCGACGGCCCGCCGTTCGACGACATCATGGCTGCACTCGAGTCACTCGAGGACGGCGAGCAGTTGCGACTGATCGCCCCGTTCGAACCGGCGCCGCTCTACGAGGTGCTCGAGGCCCGAGGGTTCGACTTCGAGAGCGACGAACACGCCCAGGGCGTCTGGTACGTCCACATCGAACACGACTGATCGACGACTCGAGACGAATATATTCGTGCGAACACCGATCCGGGCCCGGCGTCGATCACCACTCGCATGACCCGACTCGACGTCAGGGAGATTCCACCGGTGAACCGCCATCCGACGATCCACGACGCCTTCGAGGAACTCGCCCCGGGCGAGACGTTGACGATCGTCAACGACCACGAGCCCAAGCCGCTGTTCTACGAGTTTCAGGCCGAGGTCGAGCGCTTCGACGCCGACGGCTACGAGGTCGAACGCGTCGGCCCCGAGGAGTTCGTCGCACGGTTCCCGAAGCGCGATCAGTAACCCCGCAAGCCAGGAGCGTTCGACTGTATCCCCTTCCCGAACGGGTGCGGCATGAACGATAGATCACTCCAACCCGATACTGCGGGTATGCACTCACCGACGTCCGTCGTCGACCGAACCGCCGCACCGGCCGACCGGCCTCGAACGGTTCTCGACGTGCGATCGCTCGGTCCGCCCGAGCCGCTCGCCGAGACGCTCGAGTCCCTAGCCGACTCTCCGGACGAGACGGTGCTCGTCCAGCGAAACGATCGCGTCCCGCAGTTTCTCTACCCGAAACTCGACCAGCGAGGCTACGAGTACGAGACGCTGGAACTCGAACGCGAGGTGGTGACCGTCATCTGGGACGGCTCAGTCAGCTGATCGGTCCAGGTGACCACACAGTAGTGCCGTCGTCCGTTCCGGTCGCTCGTGTGGAACCCAGTGGCTCGCCCCCGGGAGGAACTCGAGTCGAGCGTCGGAACAGGAGTGGTAGCTATCGATCGCCAGTTCGGGCACCAGTGCGACGTCCGCGTCACCCCAGCAGACGAGCGTCGGTACCCTGACCCGACGCTCGGGGTACGTCGGCGGGTATCGCAGCACTGCCCGATACCAGTTGAGCATGGCGGTGAGCGTTCCCGGCCGCTCCCAGGCCCGACGGTAGTAGGACATCGTTTCGTCGATGTACGTCCCCGGAGCGGCCGTTCCACGGACGGCCCGCTCGAGGAGCGCGAAGTCAGACCGCCGGAGGAGCCGTTCGGGGAGCCACGGCAGTTGAAACGCACCCGCGTACCAGCTTCGTCGAAGCTGCTCGGGGTTGGTGAGGAGGTGCTGACGATAGACGGTCGGATGCGGTGCGTTGACGACCGCGAGGCTGTCGACGACCTCGGGCCGCCGGAGTGCGAGATGCCAGGCGACGACGCCACCCCAGTCGTGGCCGACGACGTGCGCCGAGGTTCGGCCCTCGGTGGCGACGAGGTCGACGACGTCACGGGCGAGGTCTGGGAGCCGGTAGGCACGGACCGATTGCGGCTTCTCGCTCAGGTTGTACCCTCGCTGGTCCGGCACGACGACGCGGTAGCCGGCGTCGACGAGCGTCTCGAGTTGCCCGTGCCAGGTGTACCAGCACTCGGGAAAGCCGTGGAGCAACACCACGAGCGGCCCGTCGCCGCCCGCGACGGTGTGGACGTCGATTCCGTTGACCGTCCGAACCGTCGAGCTGGCAACGGGCGGGAGCAGTTCCTGGTCAGCCGGTAGAGTGTCGGTCTCCATAGGCCGTGGTCCGGCTACGAGACGACGGCCCATGAAAGGAGGTCCGACGATGGTGAGGGCGGACTAGTGTCAGACGCCGTCCACGGGACCGACCGTGCTCCGGTCCTGCCCCGGCCCGACTCCTGGTCGGTCCACCTACTCCCAGGAGTCCGAACCGGCTGGTGCCGCGATGGGATCGACGTTGCTCCCGTCGCCGGTCTTCGCCGGAGTCAGCGCTCGAGCGAGGGAACGTCAGGTCCAGACGCGGAGACAGTCGGTCGAACAGAAGTGGAGGTCGATCCGGTCGCCTGACCCACCGTCGACGTGGGTAGTCAGCGTATACGCGATCTCGTTCGCCGCTTCACAGTTGTCACAGCGCATTACCGAGAGGGACTGTCACGGTCGCTAATCAGTAGCCACAGCTTAGAATTCCTCACCGCCGGGAAGTCCCACGCTAACTGCAGCTCAACGACGAATTGAACGGGTCGACAGATCGGATCCTCCGGACCGCTCGGGCGGTTCGTATTACTCAGACCGGTGCCGGTCGTGTCGGCACCGACGGACAGACCGTCTCGTACGGATTACTGTACGGCAGTTTCGGCACAACCACGAGCAGTCCGGCGGTTGCGCCGATAAATCGTCACAGCAATCCGTCTCAGGCGACCGTCCCCTCTTCGGCCTCGAGCAACTCGTGATAGCGGTTGCGGATCGTGACCTCGGAGATGCTCGCGACCTCGCTGACCTGGTTCTGGGTGACCTTCTCGTTCGTAAGGAGGGCACCGGCGTACACTGCGGCAGCGGCGAGGCCCACGGGCGACTTGCCGCTGTGGATGCCGGCGTCTTTCGCGGTCTTGAGCAGCTGGCGAGCGCGGCGTTCGGTCTCGTCGGAGAGCTCGAGGTCGCTCGCAAAGCGCGGCACGTAGCTCTCAGGGTCGGCGGGTTTGACCTCGAGGCCGAGTTCCCGGATGACGTAGCGGTACGTGCGGGCGATCTCGTCTTTCTCGACGCGGCTGACCGCCGAGATTTCGTCGAGGCTGCGCGGCGTGCCGGCCTGGCGGGCGGCGGCGTACAGCGAGGCCGTCGCGACGCCCTCGATCGACCGGCCGGGGAGGAGGTCCTCCTCGAGGGCACGCCGATAGATGACCGAGGCGGTCTCGCGGACGTTCTCCGGCAGTCCCAGCGCGCTCGCCATCCGGTCGATCTCGCCGAGGGCCTGCTTGAGGTTGCGCTCCTTGCTGTCACGGGTACGGAAGCGCTCGTTCCAGGTGCGCAGGCGCTGCATCTTCTGGCGCTGGCGGCTCGAGAGCGCCTTGCCGTAGGCGTCTCTGTCCTGCCAGCCGATGTTCGTCGACAGGCCCTGGTCGTGCATCATCTTCGTCGTCGGGGCACCGACGCGGCTCTTCCGGTCCTTTTCGGCGGAGTCGAACGCGCGCCACTCGGGGCCGCGGTCGATCTCTCCTTCCTCGACGACGAGCCCACAGTCGTCACAGACCGTCTCGGCGTGTTCGGCGTCCGAGAGGAGTCGACCGCCACACTCCGGACACTGTTCTCGTTCGTCCGCGTCCTCGTGTGACTCCTCGTGCTCTCTCTGGCGTCGCTCGTCACTGCGGGTTCGAATCGGGGAGTCAGTCATTGTAGTGAACGGTTCGAAGCGTCGATCGAAAACCGTCTGACGTAGCCTACAACAGGGCATTCAGCCACTTAATAACTGCGGTGGTATTCGCGCCGTACGAACGGTGACACCGGCCAGAAACGGATACGGGGCCCCGGTCGGTCGCGCCGACAGTTCCCCCGACGTCGAATAGCACATCGAAACCCTTACTCCCCACAGTCGGATTCTCACACGTATGAGCGAAGACGCCGTCAGTCCAGAGGAGGTCCGCCACGTCGCGGAGCTGGCTCGCGTCGACCTCGGAGACGACGAGGTCGACCGGTTCACCCGGCAGTTCGCGGACATTCTCGAGTACTTCGAGACGCTCGACGAGGTGCCGGAGGTCGATCGAGAGGCACCCCTCGCGAACGTGATGCGCCCCGACGAAGAACGCGAGTCCCTCGACAGCGAGGCGGCACTTCGAAACGCGTCGGAAACCGAGGACGGCTACTTCAAAGGCCCGAACGTCTCCTGACCATGTCCGAGAACCTGTTTATCACCGAGGAGACGATCGACGGCGACGAAGACGGCCCGCTCGCCGGTCGAACCGTCGCCGTCAAGGACAACATCTCGACCGCCGGCGTCCGGACCACCTGCGGGTCGGCGATGCTCGAGGAGTACGTCCCGCCGTACGACGCGACGGTCGTCAGCCGGCTCAAAGCGGCTGGCGCGACCATCGTCGGCAAAGCCAACATGGACGAGTTCGGGATGGGGACGACCAACGAAACCTCGCACTTCGGCTCGGTCGACAACCCCGCGGCACCCGGTCACGTCCCCGGTGGCTCCTCCGGCGGCTCCGCGGCCGCCGTCGCCGCCGGCGAGGCCGACCTCGCGCTGGGCTCCGACACCGGCGGGTCGATCCGCTGTCCGGCCGCCTTCTGCGGCGTCGTCGGGATCAAACCCACCTACGGACTCGTCTCCCGGTACGGCCTCGTCGCCTACGGCAACAGTCTTGAGCAGATCGGTCCGTTCGCGAACACCGTCGAGGAAGCGGCCGAGTTGCTCGAGGTGATCGCCGGCAGCGACGAACACGACGCGACGACCCGAACCGAGGGCGACGAGACGACGTACGCAGATGCTGCGACGGGTGACGTCGACGCCCTCTCGATCGGTATCCCGACCGAGTTGCTCGAGGGCGCAGACGAGGGCGTCGTCGAGACGTTCTGGGACGCCATCGGCGACCTCGAGGACCAGGGGGCGTCCACCCACGAGGTGTCGCTGCCGTCGGTCGAACACGCCGTCGAAGCCTACTACGTGATCGCGATGTCGGAAGCCTCCTCGAACCTCGCCCGGTTCGACGGCGTCCGCTACGGCCACTCCGGCGGCTACGACGGCAACTGGAACGAGGCGTTCTCCGAGGCCCGCAAGGAGGGCTTCGGCGACGAGGTCAAACGGCGCATCCTGCTGGGCACGTACGCCCTCTCGGCAGGGTATCACGACAAGTACTACAAGAAGGCCCAGGACGCCCGCGCGTGGGTCAAACAGGACTTCGACGAGGCGCTCGAGGACGCGGACGTCCTCGCCTCGCCGACGATGCCCGTCCCGCCGTTCGAACTCGGCGAGAGCCTCGACGATCCGCTCCAGATGTACCTCGCCGACGCCAACACGGTGCCGGTCAACCTCGCCGACCTGCCGGCGATCTCCGTCCCCGCGGGCGAAACCGACGGCCTCCCGGTCGGTCTTCAGCTCGTCGGCCCCGCGTTCGACGAACGAACGCTGATTCGTGCCGCGAGCGCACTCGAGTGACTCGCGGAGGACGTCCGGGAAACTGCCGTTACGTTTTTGATCGCGATAGTGGTTGATTCGGTATACAGTCCCGCGATCCAATGATACTCACAAGAGGTACGGAGGTCACGTTCGGCGAGTTCTCGCGAGCCTGTGATCTCGTCGAGGCGTACTTCGGTGAGACACTCGACGACGTCGCTCTCGATGCGCCGGTTTCGAAACGCCAGCTCGTTGCCGTCCTCGCCAGAGTGCAGCTCTCGAGTCATCGGCTGATGGCGGACGACCTCGCCGACGCCGGCGATCTGGTTTTCGAGTCGGACCGCGAGACGCTGTGCTGGCTCGAGCGTGACCTCTGGAGTGAGCTCCAGCGTGAACACAACCTGGCTGCCGACGAGAACCGGGCCGCTCGAGCGGTCCACCGCCGGATCGTCGAAGCCATCGACGGCACCCCCGAGCGCGACCGACAGCCGTTCGTCCGCATCGAGCAGCCTATCCGGTACGACTAACGCTGCACGGATCGCATCTCCACGTCGGTCGCGTGGCGTCTCTGTAGTCGTCGAAAGAAACCGGGAACCGTCCGCGGCTCTCCGTCCGTTCGAACTCGACCCAGGAGATTACTCCTGATAGGCGAGGTTCATGATCCACTGCGAGAAGGCGTCGCTGTTGGGGTCAACCTCCTCCTCGCCGATAAACGGCGAGAGCATGTCGCCGGCCATCAACAGGGTGAAATCGAGGTCACGCGCCGTCGGCGTGATGTAATAGGTGTTGTGTCCGGCGTACACCGTCTCCTCGCGGTCGACGAGGTCGTTCTCGACGAGCGACTCGACGATCCGACTCCCCTTTCGCGAGGAGACGTCGAGTTCCTTCCAGAAGTCGCTCTGGTGGATGCCACCGGTCTCGCGAACGAGTTCGAGGCCAGCGCGTTCGTCTTCGGAGAGTTCCGCCTCGAGTGCGGAGATGCTCACCGTGACCACCCCTCCATGCTCGGCGCGACAGGCAGGAGTCCGTCCATACCACAACGAGGTACCGGAAGCTGCTTAAATGTGGCCTTCGACGTCCCCCTCGGCAGCGAGTCGGTCCGCGACGGCAACCGGGTCGTAGGAGGTGCGACACGGTGGCCCCGGTGCGAACCGATATGTGCTCGCCTCGCCGGTGGCAATCAGCGACGACGAGCGCGTGCCGTACCCGTCCCGGTGGATACAGACGCCGTGCTCGTGGTCGCCCAGGACGCCGCCGGCGCGCTCGAGCCACTCCTCGAGCGTCTCGTCTCCGGCCGGGACGAGCGCCCGTCGAACCGCGCGCCCGTTTTGTGCCTGTGTTCGAGCGGCGTCGATCCGGGTCGCCGGCGGATCGACCGTCTCGTCCACAGCGGCGTTGACGACGACGTGGACGCCGGGCTCGAAGTCGATCCGTCCGAGTTCGCCGTTCCACTCGTAGCAAAACGCCTCGCTCGCGTCCGCGATGACCAGATAGAACCCCTCGTATTCGGTGGTCGCCGTCTCCGTCTCGACGACGTCGGCCGCGTCGGCAGCGGACACCGCCTCGAGGACGTCAGCAACGAGTAGCCCTCTCGAACGCTCGCCAGCGAGGTCCGCGTCGTTCCACTTGTTCGTGATGCCGACGAAGACGCCGTGCTCGTTGACGCCGATCCAGGTGCCACCCGCCGCAGCGTCACGCGGCGCGACGACGAGCGGCTCCTCCCGGTATATTCCCGGTGGCCGGGAGGCACGCTCGAGCGATTCGTCGCGGTTCGCGGCGACGGCGACCGGCGCGTCCTCGAAGACCTGCCAGGCGAGAGCAAGCGTGCACACGGCCGGCTGTAGGGACGCGATCGTCTTAACTTCGGCTCACCTTGCCGGACGTCTCGTCTGCGTCGGGTGTCGGCTACGTCACGTCGGTCACGTCGATCCCTCGCTCACACAGGAAAGTTCGCGCCGCCTCCCGATCGACGGTTCCCGACGCCGTCCGGGGGAGGGCGTCAGTGATGGCGACCGTCTTCGGATGCTTGAACCCGGCGAGCCGATCGTCGCAGTGCTCGAGGACGGACGCGAATTCGAGGCCGTTTGCGTCCTCGCCCTCGAGGCCGTCCGTGTCCACTCCCTCGACCTCGGTGCTCGAGTCCGGAACGACGAGCGCGGCGACGCGCTCGCCCCACTCCTCGTCGGGAAGGCCGACGACTGCCGCGGCCTCGACGCGAGGGTGTGTACACAGCGCGTCGATCACCTCACCGGGGTCGACGTTTTCGCCGCCCGTGACGATACGGTCGCTACGGCGATTCGAGATCCAGAGGCGACCGTCCTCGTCGCGGTGTCCGATATCGCCCGTCCGGAGTCCCCGGTCGGAAACCGCCGCCTCGGTGTGATCGGACTCGAGGTACCCCGGCGTCACCGTCGGCCCAGAGACGACCAGTTCGCCGAGCTCACCCGACTCGACCGGCGAGCCATCGTCATCGACGATCGATACGTCCGTGAACGCGAGCGGCTGGCCGACCGTCTCCGGGTGCGTCCGCGTCTCTTCGGGCGTCGCCGTTGCGACCTGCGAGGCCGTCTCGGTCATCCCGTAGGTCGGGTAAACGGGAACGGCTGCCGCGTGACAGCGCTCGAGCAGGTCGCTCGAGGCCGGTGCGCCACCCAGGAGGACGAAGCGCAGCGACTCGGGGGGCTGCCAACCGGCCCCGAGTAGCCGGTCGAGCATCGTCGGGACGAGCGAGACGCCGGAGACGTCGTAGTCGTCGACGACGCGGGCCGTCTCCGCCGGATCGAACGCACGCTGGACGACGACGGTCGTCCCGTAGAGGATCGACCGGAGTACGGGAGCGAGCCCGCCCATGTGGTACATCGGGAGACAGCAGAGCCACCGGTCGTCGGGATCGATGCCGAGTCGGAACGCCGAGGCGGTCGCGCTGGCGACCAGGTTGCCGACCGTCAGGCGAACGCCTTTGGGCTCGCCGGCGGTCCCCGAGGTGAACATGATTACCGCGTCAGTGTCGCGCTCGAGCGGGACGGGATCGACGGCGGGGGCGTCGCCGGGAGCGGTCGACAGCGATCGACAGCGAGTCACGTCGGGGTCGTCAACCGAGGCCGCCCGGGCGGCTACCGCGTCGGCCACCTCGAGGGCGGCGGCCTCGGTATCGTCTGCACAGACGACGAGGGCGAGTTCGGTCCGGTCGGCCTTCGAGGCGAGTTCCCGCGTCGTCTCGCGGACGTTCAGCGGGACGACGGTCGCGCCCAGTCGCATCGCCGCGAGTACGACGACGGCGAACGCCGGTCGGGTGTCCATCAGGATCCCGATGCGGTCACCCCGGCCGAGGTCGGCGGCCTCGAGCCTGCTGGCGACGGCGTCGACGCGGGCGTCGAACTCCCGGTACGACCACGACTCGTCGGTCGCGACGTCGACCAGAGCCGTTCGCTGGGGCGTCGACGCGACGCGGTGGGCGAGGAGATCGCGCGTCGGCCAGTCCGTCGGCGTCACTCCTGCCACACCCCCTCGACGCCGAGCCCTTTCGCCTGCGGGACGACGGCCGAGCCGTTCTCGAGGAGGACGGGATCGCGCCCGAGATCCTCCGCGAGCAGGTCGGCGGTCGCGACCCCGCAGGCAGGAACGTCGGGGATCGCCGCCGCGAGGTGGACGGCCCCGGTTCGGGCGACCACAGCGTCGATCGTCGTCGTCACGATCGGCGCCACCCCGAGTTCGGTCACCCAGGCGGCGACCCGACGGGCGACGTCGACCCCGCCGAGGGCCATCGGCTTCAGGACGACGGCGTCCGCGGCGCCGGCGTGACAGATCGCGTCGACGCCGTGTTCGAGCAGTCCCTCGTCGAGTGCGATCCGAACGCCGTTGCCCCGGAGCGCGGCGTGGCCCTCGAGCGCCCCCGCGGGGAGGGGCTGTTCGAGCAGCGAGACCTCGAGGTCGGCGAGCGATTCGATCGCACTCGCTGCGTCGTCGTAGGTCCACGACTCGTTGGCGTCGACCCGGAGTTCGACGTCCGGGCCGACGGCCTCCCGGACTCGGCGGACGCGGGCAACGTCTTCGGTGACGGACCGGGCCCCGACTTTGATTTTGCAACAGGAAAAACCGCTTCTCACGGCCCGGGCGGCGTCGGCCGCAGTGTCGGTGGGAGTGCCGTCGCCGATCGTCGCGTTCACCGGGATGCGGGCGATCATCGGCCCCTGTCCGAGATACCGGTACAACGGGGTCGCGGTCCTGGTCGCCTGGAAATCTGCAAGCGCGAGGGTGACCCCGTGTCTGGCTGCGACCTGTCCGTCGACGGCCTCGAGTGCGGCTTCCGGCCCGCCCGTCCGCAACGACGTTTTCGCCCGCTCGAGTGCCGCCTCACAGTCGGCAGAGGATTCGGTCCAGCCGGGAAGCGGCGTCGCTTCCCCGAACCCGGCCGTCGGGTCGCCCCCAGCCCCGTCGGCCGTCGCCTCGACGATCCGTACCAGAAAGCCGTCGCGGCTCTCGATCGTCCCATGGGCCGTCCCAAGTGGGCGCTCGAGTCCCACGGAAAACGGCCGGTACTCGAGCCGTAACGCTTCGGTCGTCGTCGCGGTCATACGATCACGACTCCGGCGGCGAAGAGGACCGCGTACATCGCGAGCAGTTTGCCGGTGCCCTCGAGCGCCGGGTTGAGGGCGTCGCCGTCGGTTCGCGTACAGAGCGTTCGAGCGAGGACAGCGGCGTACGGAACGGTGACGATGGGTGCTAGCACGCCGAGGCCGAACCCTTCGGCGAGCCAGAGCCAGACGGGGACGAGATACGCGAGTGCGAACAGTGCAACGTACTCGACGCGGCTCCAGCGATACCCCAGTCGAACCGCGAGCGTCCGCTTGCCGGCCACCTCGTCGGTCTCCTTATCTCGGACGTTGTTCACGACGATGATCGCCGTCGAGATGGCCGCGATCGGCAGACTGGCGAGGAAGGCCTCCAGCGTGACGGTTCCTGGAGGAATCGTCGCCGGGAACGCGCCGACGGGAGCGACGGCCGCGGCCTGCACGTAGAACGTCCCCATCACGGCGACGATCCCGAAGAAGACGAAGACGAACAGGTCACCGAGGCCGTGGTAGCCGAGGGGGTACGGCCCGCCCGTGTAGGCCCACCCACAGAGGACGCTGACGAGTCCGATCACGAGGATCGGCAGGCCACCGACGTAGACGAGATACGTTCCCGAGAGGATCGCCAGCGCGAACGTGACGATCGTCGCCTGTTTCACCCGCTCGGGCGGGATGAGTCCCGACTGCGTGACGCGGGTAAATCCCTCCCGGTCGTCGGTGTCTGCCCCCTTGATCGCGTCGTAGTAATCGTTCGCGAAGTTCGTCCCAACCTGAATCAACGCGGCGCCGACGAACGCGAACAGCGCCGGCAACGGCGCGAAGACGCCCTCGTGGATCGCAAGCGCCGTGCCGACGATCACCGGCGCGGCGGCCGCAGGGAGCGTCTGCGGACGTGCAGCCATCACCCACGCCTTCGTCCGCGACACGTCTGCCTCGACGGTGCTCATTTGCTCGAGTCTCCGACTCGAGGGAGTGTCAACGTTGGCATTGACCGCGAGGGATACCGGTTCGTCGCCACCCGTATTCGACCCCCCGTGACCGCCTCGTCGGTTCGCCTCGAGTAGACGATCAACGCCGTCGACTGGCAAACGAGAAGACGAGGAACACCACGAGTGCGACGAACGCCGAGAACCCGGCGAACCCGGGGACGCTGTCGTCCGCTCCCTCGCCGGCGTCGCCGTCGTCGGTCGCTCCGGCCGACTCGTCAGCCTCGCTCGAGTCGGGGTCGTCGTCCGTCGCCGGTTCGTCGTCTGCGCCGTCCGAATCGTCGGCCTCCTCGTTGGCCGTTTCATCGGCTCCATGGTCGTCCGCGAGCGTCACCCCCTCGAGGTCGTCGTCGTTCGCCTCTTCCGGCTCGTCGACGCCGCCGGCGACGGCAATCGTGGTGTCGTCGCTGTGGTCGAACGTCGCCTGCGGGACGTCAGTTTCGAGGACCGCCTCGTGATCCTCGAGCTCGACTTCGGGGTTCGCCGGCCCGGCGTCGTCGGCCACGGCGAACGTGACCGTCAGAACGGGTTCGTCCCCGGTCGTTCCCTCGTCTGCTGGCTCGCGAACTTTCTCGAACGAGAGCGTTCCGTCCTCCCCCTCGTCGATCGTGACGTCCGCGTCGGCCCCGTCGCGCTCGAAGAACGTTCCCGCCTCGACGTCGTCGACTGTGAGGACATCGGCGTCGTAGGAGACTGTCCCCTCGAGTTCGACGACGCCCTCGCCGCCGTAGCCGCCGTGGGAGTAAAAGTGCACTTCGGCCGTGACGGTCTCGCCCGGTTCGGCGTCGGTTTCCTCGAGTTCGAGATCGAAAATCGCGACGTTGTCGCCGGCGGCGGCCGGCCCGGCGGCGAGTCCAACGGCGAACAGGCAGCCGACCGCGAAGACGGCGAGCACCCGTCCCGCGTCGACGAGCCCGGTCATTCCTCGGGCACCCGGAACTCGACCGGTGGCATCTCGAGAAACGCCGTCTCGTAGCCCTGGTGGCGGGCGACCTGTGGTGGCGACTCGATCTCGACCGTCACCGTATCACCGGCCTCGACGTCCGCCAGAACGGCCCCGTAGTGGAGATCGTAGGTCCCGTCAATCGTCTGCTCGAGCGTGGTCTCGTCGACGACCGTCCCGTCGCGGTCGATCGTCACCGACAGCGACATGTCCGCGAGCGGCACTCGGTTGTACGGCGTCCGCGGCGAGACCAGCAGGTAGTGTCCCTCGTCGTCGGCGAGTCGGTGATCCGACTCGAGCAGCGTCGCGAGAAAGCGGGCCTCGCCGCTGCTCGGGAGGTCCCGGGTGTCGTCGGGGGCCGCCCCCGCGTCGGGATCGACGAGGATCGTTCCGGGGTAGTCGTCGATCTCCGGGAGCGCGGAGTACGGGACGTCGTGGTGGCCGTGGTCGTCGTGATGGCCATCGTGCCCATCGTCTTCGTCGTCGTGGTCATCGTGGCCGTGGTCGTCGTCACTGTGGTCGTGGTGATCGTCGTGTCCGTCGTCCACGTGTCCATCGTGGTCGTCACTGCCGTGATCGCCGTGCTCCATCGGCTCGAGCGCCCCTCGCTCACCCCAGACGTCCTCGTCGAGATACTCGATGCCGCCGACGACCGTCTGTCGGAACTCGTCGTCGTACTCGAACTCGAACGTCGCGGTCACCGACTCGTCCAGTCGGCCTTCGAGGTCGCCGGTCAGCCGGGTCGACAGTGGCGGCAACTCGACCTCGACGGTGTAGGTTCCGTCCTCGGGGAGCGTGACGTTGTCGCCGAAGTGAAAGCCCATCTCCTGGGAGATCATCGTCCATGGCGACCGCGGCGAGCCGACCCCTTCGCCGTCGCGCTCGAGTCGGAGCTGCGCGCCGTCGTCGACCGGGAGGACCACGCCGGTCTCGCGATCCCAGACGGTGAACATCAGGTGGACGCCGCGGGCCTCTTCGGGCTCTTCGCGGCTGACCGACTCCTCGTCGCCGCCTGCAACGATCCAGAACGGGTGTGGGTACGAGAGCATCGGCGCGATGGCGACGTGCCCGGTCTCGACGGGCTCGAGGGTTCGCATCGCCTCCCGGTGGGTCGGGACGTAGACCGCGTCCGGCGGGTCCTCGACCTCGATGAACTCCGGGACGGCCTCCACGTCGTCCGTCGGTTCGTCGGCCGCCTCCTCGAGGTCGTCGTCCCCGTCGGTCTCGGCGTCGTCTTCGTCGGTCCCGGCACAGCCTGCGAGCGCGAGCGCGCCGGCCACTGCTCCTGTTCGCGTCACGAACGTCCGTCTGTCGATCGTCGTCGGGTTCTGCATGGGTGTTCGGTTCGTATCCGTCGTCTGGTAGTCGAGTGTCGCCGTCACGGTTCGGTGCTCCTGCTCGAGTCGGGACCGGGTTCGGGTCAGGTCTCCTCGTCGGGATTCGGTGGCGGAAGCGACCGGAGTGGCCGCGGCGGGACCAAGTAGTTCCCCCGACGCTCGACGAACAGGTAGTGGAGTATGCCGTTGTTCGCCTGCGCGACGTCGAGGTCGGCGCCGGTCATCGCCTCGCGGACCCGGACGAAGTCCTCAGTATGCCGCTGGAGCGAGAGGAAGTGCAGTCCAGGCCGGTCGCTGTCGACAGTGTTGAAATCCCGCCGCAAGAGCAGCGGTTCGCCGTCCTGGCGGGCTCGAGCCGTCTTCTGGGCGTGGCCGACCACGCCGTTCCGGGCGCCGGCCGCCGTGGCCTCGATGATTTCGTCGGTCACGCCGCTCGTCGCGCCCAGGTCCTCGCCGACGTCGCCAACCAGCTCTTCGCGGGCGTGCTTGGGGCTGAACAGTTTCGAGACGCGCTGGTAGTGGGTCTCCTGGTCGAACCACTGCTCGAGGTTGATCGACAGCGACTCGAGGTGCTGGGTCGCCCCGCCGGCGAACGGACCGTCCTCGATCGACACCCGATCCTCGGTCGCCTGGCTGTCGGTAAATCCCGAGCGAAAGCCCATGAAAAACGGCGCCCCCTCGGGCACCGAGTCGGGGACCCCGTCGACGTCCGCGTGCTCGGCGGGGAGTCCCTCGCCGACGAATCCCGTCCGGCGTCGGTCCTCGAGTCGGTCGAAGACGCTCGAGAGGTCCGTCTCGAGGGACGTTCCGTTGAGTTCGTCCCGGTCGCCAAACAGCCCTTCTTCGGCCTCGAGGACGACCGACGGCTCGTCGCTCGCGAGGTGGACCAGCGCGTCGTACTCGTCGAACTCGGGCGACTCACCCGCCGCGAGGGGCTCCGGATCGGGCAGATCGACCGTCTCGGGAATCGACTCGTCGAACCGGTCGAAGTACGACGGCGTGTAGCCGATCGTGAAGACCAGCCCCTCGGGACTCCACTCGTAGGCTCGCTCGAGCCCTCGAAGCGCGGCTTCCGTCGTCTCCCGGGCGTCGTCGACACCGTCGACCAGCGACAGGGCCACCAGTACGTGGTGGTCGGGGAGCCTGACGTTGCCATCGTCGTCGCTCGAGAGGACCTCGTTCCAGGCGTGCTGTCGCTCGGGCAACGACGCCGGATCGTCGGTACCCGTGGGAACGGTCGGCTCGTCCGCGCCGTCGGAGCCGAGCTCGAGGCAGGCACTCAGTGCACTCGCGCCGCCGACGGCGACGAGCGCTCGAGCGTACTCACGGCGAGAGAGCGACGACTGATCGATCGGTCTCACTGCACGCGACTCGGGTGCTCGTCGTCAAAGGATTTCGTGCGCCGACAAATACTACTGACATCTCCGACAACCACCCGCTCGACGGGAGCCTCGAGCGGGACGACCCCCCTCGGCGAGTGCGGCACCCGGGTCCGTCCCGGGGCGGCAGTCTCGAGTCGACGACTCTGCCGGTCGAGTGGCGTCACAGACCGCTCCAATCGTTACCGGATTCGCGTCAGTAGTGCCAGGGGTAGTCGTCGAACTCCGGCTCGCGCCCCTCGACGAACGCGTCCCGGCCCTCCTTGGCCTCGTCGGTCATGTACCCCAGCCGGGTCGCCTCGCCGGCGAACACCTGCTGGCCGATCATGCCGTCGTCGGTCATGTTGAACGCGTACTTGAGCATCCGCATCGCCGTCGGGCTCTTCTCGTTGATCCGCTCGCCCCACTCGAGGGCCGTCTCCTCGAGTTCGTCGTGGGGAACGACCGCGTTGACCATTCCCATCTCCGCGGCCTCCTCGGCGGAGTAGGTCTTCCCGAGGAAGAACACCTCGCGGGCTTTTTTCTGGCCAATCTGTTTCGCGAGATAGGCCGAGCCGAAGCCGGCGTCGTAGCTCGCCACGTCGGGATCGGTCTGGAGGAACTTGGCGTGTTCCTCACTGGCGAGCGTCATATCACAGACGACGTGCA
Source organism: Natrialbaceae archaeon B1-Br10_E2g2 (assembly GCA_001563805.1). GTDB lineage: Archaea > Halobacteriota > Halobacteria > Halobacteriales > Natrialbaceae > Natrarchaeobaculum. Next base: position 13,260 of record LKMK01000007.1, on the reverse strand, counting down.
GCGAGTGGCCCCCGCCGACGGCCCAGCCGGGAACGACACAGACGACGACCTTCGGGATGTGCCGAATGAGGCGCTGGACCTCGAGAATGTGCAGCCGACCCTGCTCGGAGGCTCGCTCTTCGTCACCCTCGTACTGGTAGCCGTCGTCGCCACGGATCGTCTGGTCGCCGCCCGAACAGAACGCCCAGCCGCCATCTTTCGGCGAGGGGCCGTTCCCCGTCAGCAGGATGCAGCCCACGTCAGTCTGGCGCTTGGCGTGCTCGAGCGCGTCGTACAGTTCGTCGACCGTCCCGGGCCGGAACGCGTTGCGAACCTCGGGGCGGTCGAACGCGATCCGTACCGTCCCCGAGTCGACCGCTCGGTGGTAGGTGATGTCCCGAAAGTCGTCGTTCAGGTCGGCGACCGGTTCCCACTGCTCGGCGTCGAAGAGTTCCGAAACCATTGTCCGAGTGTGGCATGCGTGACGTGAAATAGGTTCTCGTCGGCCACCGACCGCCGGTATCGTCAAGCCGGTGGCGGCCGTTTCAAGAGAGACGAATGCCACGTGACGACGAGCCGAGCGACGACGTCGGATCGTTCGACGACGCCGCCGACGCCTACCTCGAGAGCGACACCCACCGCGAGGGCGACGACCTCGAGCGCCTCGCGGCGTGGTGTACCGGTGCCAGCGACGCGCTGGACGTTGCTACCGGCGCGGGCCACACGGCCGGCGCGATCGCCGAGCGAGGCGTTCCGCGAGTGGTCGCTACAGACGCCTCCCCTCGGATGGTCGCGACCGCACTCGAGGCATTCGCGGGCCTCGAGGGGGTCGTCGCCGACGCTGCCCGGTTGCCGTTCGACAAGAGCGCCTTCGACGCCGTCGCCTGCCGGATCGCCGCCCACCACTTTCCGGCCCCCGAAGCGTTCGTCGACGAGGTCGCCCGCGTTCTCCGACCGGGCGGCACGTTCGCCTTCGAGGACACCGTCGCGCCCGAGGACCCCGCAGTCGACGCCCTGCTCGACCGCGTCGAACGGCTCCGCGACCCGACGCACGTGCGGTCGTACCCGACCAGGCAGTGGCGCGATCGGCTGGCCGAGCGCGGATTCGACCTCGAGGCGGTCCACCATATGCGGACGACCCTCGAGTTCGAGTCGTGGGTCGACCGTCTCTCGCCGTCGCCCTCGCGTCGGGATCGGGTCGAGTCGATCCTGCTCGAGGCTCCCGAGGACGTGAAAGCCGCACTCGAGGTCGTCGTCGAAGACGGGTCCGTCGTCTCCTTTGTGAACCGCAAAATGCTGATTCGGGCACGCTCGACGTTGTAGGGGCTCGACCACCGGATCTGCGTACCGAACCGAGGGCGCCATCTCGAAGCCAATTTGGTATAGCAGCATCGGATTTATGTATCCGAGTTCGCCCGCTCGGGAACCGGTCCAGCCCACGGCCATGACTGTTCAGTGCGAGAAATTTTCACCGAAGCCGACGTATCGACACAAGCGCGATGGGCGAGACCTACTACGAGATTCTCGAGGTCAGCCCCGACGCGAGCCGCGACGAGATCCGGTCGGCCTACCGCGAGCGCGTCCTCGAGACCCACCCGGACCACAACGACGCGCCGGAAGCGGCTGAAGCGTTCCAGCGCGTCTCGCGGGCAAACGAGGTCCTCACCGACGAGGCCGAACGGGCGCGATACGACAGGCTTGGACACGACGCGTACGTGCGCTTCACAGACGGCAGTGCAATGGACCGTAATTCGGGGACCGATCCGCGGGCTGCTGCCGACCGGGTGCGGTCGGCGGCCAACGCTACCACGAGTGAAACCGAGGCCGGCAGCGGAACCACGAATCACCAGGCACGGCAGCGACGGGAACGTCGACGTCGAACCGCCCGACGCCGCGCGTCGGAGGAGTGGCCGTTCGGACCGAGCGGCGAGTCCACCGAAAGCGACGAGAGCCGGACCACCCACGGTCGCGAGGCCACAGCGTCCGGTCCAGCCGGCACAGCCGACGACTCGGGGTTCCGGTACGTCGTCCACGACTGGGACGGCGAGGTCGACCTCGAGCGAAAGACGCGCCCGATCACCCACACGACGGCAGTCACGCTCGGCTGTCTCTGGGTGCTCTATCCGGCACTCGTCGCCTCGAGTCTGACGAGTGCGTTTCCGCTCGCCGTAAACGCCGTCGTCGCGGCGTGTACGATCGGGGTCGTCGCGTACCTGCTCACGTGGCCCCGCATCGCCGTCCTGATATTCGGTTCCTGGAGTCTGTTGATTCCCGCAGGAATGGTCGCGCTCGATGTGGGTCCCCCGCTCTCGGTGATCGGAGCGCTCGCGCTCGGATTCGTCTGGATTCCGTTCGGCTACGCGATCGCACTCTGGTGGGTCCTCCGGCCGTAGCGAGCTACTCCTCGAGCGCCGACCGAACTGCGACCCGCACCCGGTCTTTGAGGTCCTCACGCCGCCGGTGGCTGGCTTCGGCGTCGAACGCGACGGCGAGCACCTGCGTTCCCTCCTGGCCGAGCGACCGGCGGTAGGCAGACTCGAACGCAGTCGGCTCGACGCGCTCGAACTCGAGGCCGTACAGCTCGGCGAGAGCCTCGAACTCGAGATCGTGGGGCGTCTTGAACTGGTCGGTAAACGGCGGCTCGAACTCCTCGATGGGCAGTTTGTGGAAGATACCGCCGCCGTCGTTGTCGAGCAAGACGACCGTCGCGTCGACGTCGCAACGATCGACCGCGAGCAGGCCGTTCGAGTCGTGGTAGAACGCGAGGTCGCCGGTGACGAGCACGAGCGGTTCGTCGGCGGCGCTGCCCGCACCGAGTGCCGTACTCGTGATGCCGTCGATACCGCTGGCACCGCGATTCCCGAGTACCGTCAGGCCGGCGTCACGGGGCCGGGCGAACCGGTCGGCGTCCCGAATCGGCATGCTGTTCGAGACGAAGACGGTCGCCGGATCGGGTGCGTGGTCGAAGACCGACGCCAGGATCGCCCCCTCGAAGGGAGCCGCCTCGAGTTCGGCGGCCGCCAGCGCGTCGTCGCGGATCGCCCAGTGGCGACGCTCTGCGGCCTGGACGTCGGAAAGCCAGCCGTCGTGAGCCGACGGCTCGAGTCCGTCGTCGAATTGCTCGAGCAGGGCCTCGAAGACGGGTCCGGGCGACGCCGCGAGGAGGTCGGTCGCGGTGAACGTCGCCTCGCGCCACTTGCCTGCCGGATCGAGGAGGAACTGGCGGGCGTCGGCGTCCCGCAGGGCGTGACACAGCGGTTTCGACGTCGGCGAGGCACCGAACCGAACGACGACGTCGGGATCGGGGAGCTCCTCGACGTAGGCGTCGTAGCCGCCGACGACGGAACTCCTCGCAGAACCGGTCCCCGCGTCGACGTGGGCACCGAACCGCACGCCCGAGAGCGGGTCCGCGAAGATCGGTGCGCCGAGTCGCTCGGCGACGCTGAGGACGGTGTCCGGATCGAGCGTGATCAGGTCGGCCGGGTCCACCGGCCCGGCGACGATCAGCGGGCGTTCGGCACGCTCGAGCGCCTCGACGAGCGGCCGGTGCTGATTTGCCTCGAGCGTTCTCGTTCCCGCAGTCGTTTCGACGAACGGACCCGTTCGGCCGCGTCCGGCCAGGGTGTCGTCGAACGAGTCTGGAACGTCGTCCGGCCGGTCGATCGGCTCGAGCGGCTTGCGGAACGGGCAGTTCAGGTGGACGGGGCCGGGTTCGACGCCGGCCGTCTCCGCGAGCGCCCGCGCCGCGGTGGTCCGGAGGGCACGAACCTTGCGTTCGTCGGCTTCGGGGTCGGGGAGTTCGGCGTCCCACCGGACGGCGTCGCCGTAGAGTTTGACCTGATCGACAGTCTGGTTCGCGCCGCTATCGCGGAGTTCGTGCGGTCGGTCGGCGGTCAGGACGAGCAACGGGACGCGTGCCTGATTCGCTTCGATCACGGCCGGATGGAAGTTCGCCGCGGCCGTCCCGGAGGTACAGACCAGCGCGGTCGGATCGCCGGTTCGCCGTGCCCGTCCGAGCGCGAAGAAGCCGGCGGAGCGCTCGTCGAGGTGTGAAAACACGGTGACGTCCGGATGTTCGGCGAACGCGACCGTTAGTGGTGTCGAGCGGCTCCCCGGGGCGATACAGACGGCCTCGAGGCCGCCCGCGGCGAGTTCGTCGACGAGCGTACGACCCCACAGGGTCGCGCGGTTCGGTGCGGTCATCGGAGTTCGTCGAGGATCGGGCGGAACTTCAGCTGTACTTCCTCCCACTCGTCGGTCGGGTCGCTGTCGGCGACGATGCCGTTGCCGGCGAAGAGCGTGACCGTCTCGTCGCTGGCGACGCCCGAGCGGATGCCGACGGCGAACTCGCCGTCGCCCGCCGCGTCGAACCAGCCGACCGGCCCGGCGTACCAGCCGCGGTCGAACGACTCGGTCTCGCGGATCGTCTCCCAGGCGACCTCCGGCGGGACGCCCCCGACGGCGGGCGTCGGGTGTAACGCCTCCACCAGGTCGAGGACGTGTCGGTCCCCCTCGAGCGTCGCCTGGATCGGCGTCAGGAGGTGCTGGATGTTCGCGAGCCGTCGGATCGTCCGGTCGTCGACCGACAGGCCCGAGACGAACGGCTCGAGTTGTTCGCGGATCGCGTCGACGACCAGTTCGTGTTCGTGACGCAGTTTCTCGTCGCCCAGCAGCTGATCGGCGTACTCGTCGTCGGCCTCCGGGGTCTCGCCGCGCGGGACCGAGCCCGCGAGCGCCTCGGTTTCGACGCGACTCCCCCGTTTCGACACCAGTCGCTCCGGCGGTGCGCCGAAGAACGTCGCGCCGTCACCGCCGTTTACGAGGAAGCGGTAACAGTTGGGGTAGCGTCGGCGGAGTCGTTCGAGCGTCGCCGAGACGTCAACCGGTCCCTCGAGGCCGACGGTCAGCGCCTGCGCGAGGACGACCTTGGTGAGGCTACCGTCGGCGATCCGATCGAGGGCACCCTCGACCTGATCGCTCCACCCGTCGGGAGTGGTCGTTCGTCGAGTCGCGTCGACGCCGGGAGTCCGGCCGCTCGCTCGCATCGCCGGGTAGTCGTCGATCCGTCGGGCCCACTCCTCGAGGGCGTCGCGGACGGCGTCCGGATCGTTCCCGACGACTGTCAGCCAGGTGGCGTCGTCGTCAGGACTCCGGGTGAGCAGCACGTGGGGGACGACGAACGAAGCGGAGGCGAATCCGTTCCAGGGGGTATCGGGGTCGCGTTCGTCGTGAAACGCGAAGCCGCCGAACGCGCGCGGCCGAGCGACCGGGGGGCCATCGTGGTCGAGGCCATCGAAAACCGCGTCGGCCTGTGTGCGGATGCGTTCGAACCGAGTCGGGCCGCTGGCGACGAGGGTGACCGTGGCGCCGCGGCCGACGATCTCGAGGCCGTCTGGCGTCGCCCACTGAACCTGCGCTGTCTCGGCGTGGGCGATCGCGCCGAACGAAACGTCCTCGAGCGCACGGCTGTCACTGACCAGCTCGATCGACTCGTCGGCGGTCGCTCGAGCGTCTGCCGCCAGCCCACTCTCACCCGGCGTCGGGTCCATCGACCGCAGTTCAGGACCGTGTCGCCTTCAGCCTAACTATATCGCTCCTCTCGCCACGGGTTCGCGGTCTGGGAGTAGCCACGTCGTTCCCAGTAGCCGCGTTCGGCCGAGGTGAGGAACTCGACGCCGTCGACCCACTTCGCCCCCTTGTACGCATACCGGTGTGGCGTGACGACGCGGAGCGGGCCGCCGTGGTCGGGAGCCAGGGGCTCGCCGTCGTACGCCCAGGCGAACAGGACCTCCTCGCGCAGGCAGTCCTCGAGCGGGAGATCGGTGGTGTAGTCGTCGAGCGCGGAGAACATGACGTGGACGGCGTCGTCGCTGACGCCGGCACGGTCTGCGAGCTCGGGCAACGGGACGCCGGTGAACTCACAGTCGAGCTTGCTCCAGCCGGTGACACAGTGAAAGTCCTGGCGCTGGGTGACACTCGGCAAGTCGCGAAATTCTTCCCAGGTGAACGAGAGCTCGGTCTCGACGGCGCCGGTGACGGTGAATTCCCAGGTGTCCGGATCGAACGGCGGCGTCTCACCCTTCGAGAGCACCGGAAACGCCGAGGTCTCGCGCTGTCCCGGCGGGAGCCGTTCGTCGCCGAACTCCTCGTAGAGGTCCGTGACGTCTTCGACGGTCATACACCCACGTTCGCTCGAGGACACGTAGGTGTGACGCTCGACCGAACGGTCGGACTCGAACGATTCGTCGTTCCGGACGCGGCACACGTTCGGGTCTCGTAATGCCAGACTTCGGTGACGGCGTCGGGGGAAGAACGGACTGAAACGGTTTCAGTTGCAGCACAATTCGCGGGTACTTTCCGAAACCCTCGGCACCAATTAGTGGGGTCTGGCACCAGTATATCGACGTATGGCGAGTAAACAGCAGATGACAGATCAAGACGTCTCGGGACAGGCAGCGGAAGAGGTCGGCGAGCAAGCGTTGGGGCCAGCGGCTCTCGCTTCGGCTGCGTCAGTCGGACTGGCGTGGTACTACTTCTTCCTTCGCGGCGATAAGGAACGCGGCCTGTTCGTCGGCCTCTGGCCACCCACGATCCTCGCGTTCGCGAGTTACTTCAACCAGCGGAAGATGCGCGAGCAACTGGACGCGATCACCCAGCCTGGCACGACGCTGCGGAACGCACTCGACTCGATGATGGGGAACCGATAGCCGTCGGGGCCCGCCCGGATCACCGCGCCGACAGCACCGAGGACGGTTCACCGGCGGTCGGATACACTTCTCACGAGCGACCGAATTCACTCCCCGTCAGACCTAAATACCCCCTCGCCGAAACCCGAATCAGATGCCGAAAGTAGAGATCACCATACCGGAGCACCTCGAGATGCAGATCGCCCAGATGGTCGAGCGTGGTGAGTTCGTCAACCGCGAGGAAGCCATCGAGGATCTCCTCTCGACGGGCATCAAAGCCTACAAGACGAGTGGACCGATGGACGACGAAGAACCGGCAACCGGCGGCCTCGAAGACGACGGGATGATGGGCCACGACGACGAGTACGTCTTCTAACTCTCTCTTAGAGTCCAACTCCCGCGAGCGGAATCCCGAACGTTACTGCGACGCCGATTACCAACACGAGAAAGCCGATCACGACGGCGCGCGAAGAGTAGTCGCTCATCGGGGCCGTCGTCCGTTCTGCCTCGAGATCGTGTCCGACGTCGGCGCCCGAATCCTCGTCGACCGCTGGGTCAGTGTCGTCTGCCATGGTCGGACGTTGCCCGCTCGAGGTCTTAAAACCACCTACAGCGGCGCATCGGCAGGTGCGCCTCGAGGTCGGCGTCGAGAGGAGGCCGACTGGGAGTCGACAGGGGATCGGCGTCCCCGCTCCAGTGCAGTTCGAAGCCAGTGGCGGGCCTGTTCTCTCGTCCGCGATCGGCTCGAGGCCCGAACGCCGGTCGCAGACGCCATTCTTTGATCACCGGGAGCGTCGACGGCCAGAATCGACCGATCCAGACCTCTTTACTACCCCGGGTGCGAACGGACGCACAAGAGATGGTACTGACGAAACGGATCATCCCGTGTATCGACGTCGACCTGGACGAAGACGGGAACCCGGCCGTGTACACCGGCGTTCACTTCGAGGATCTCAAATACACCGGCGATCCGGTCGAGATGGCCCAGGCGTACAACCAGGCCGGCGCCGACGAGTTCGTCTTCCTCGACATCACCGCCTCCGCGGAGGGACGGGAGACCATGCTCGACGTCGTCGAGCGCGTCGCCGACGAGGTCTTCATCCCGCTGACCGTCGGCGGCGGCATCCGCACCACCGACGACATCAAAGAGACCCTGCGCGCCGGCGCGGACAAGGTCTCGATCACCACCGGCGCACTCGAGCGCCCGGAACTGGTCAACGAGGGTGCGAAGGCCTTCGGCAGCCAGTGTATCGTCATCAGCGTCGACGCCCGTCGGCGGTACGACGAGGCGGGCGAACACTACGTCGAGATCGACGGCGAATCCTGCTGGTTCGAGTGTACGAAGAAAGGCGGTCGCGAAGGCACCGGCATCGACGTCCTCGAGTGGGCCGCCGAAGCCGAGTCCCGCGGCGCGGGCGAACTGTTCGTCAACTCGATCGACAAGGACGGGACGAAAGACGGCTACGACCTCCCGCTGACGAAGGCCGTCTGCGACACCGTCGACACGCCCGTCATCGCCTCCTCCGGCTGTGGCAGCCCCGAAGACATGTACGACGTCTTCACCGAGGCTGGCGCCGACGCCGGACTCGCCGCCTCGATCTTCCACTTCGACGAGTACTCGATCGAGGAGACGAAAGCCTACCTCGACGAGCGGGACGTCCCCGTTCGATTCTGACGTCCGTCTCCCGTTCCAATACGCTTATTTCGTCGCGGTCGTGCAGTTCAACCAGTGAAGTGGCGGTGTACGTGGTGTGGGAAGCCACACGAGTCGAACGATCCACCGTGTGACGAGTGCGGCCACAACAAGTTCGAAGAGGCCGTCGTTCGCACCGGTGACGAGCCCGAACCCAAGACCGTCGACACCGGGACGACCTACGTCTGGCGCTGTGAGAGCTGTGGCCGCGATCACGTCAAGAACAACCCGCCGTGTTCGCGCTGTCACCACCACGACCTGAAAAAGGTCGAACAGACGTACGACGACGTCGACCGTGACCTCGAGACGCCGAGCTGGCTCGAGGTCGCGAAGCCGTACCTGCCGGTGTTCGTCGTCGTCGGCCTCGTCTTCGCGCTCTTTGCGACGGGCATCGTCTCGCCGTCGATCATCCCCGGCATCGGGGCGCCGTCCCCACCGGACGCCCCCGGCGAGGGGAGCGAGGTCGCCGGGCTCGATCTCGAGACCGTCGAAACCGAGATCCACGCCCAGCTCGAGGCCGATCGGGACGAGTCACGGAGCTACGACGGGAGCCTCGCCGCGTTCGCGGAGTACCAGAACCGCGTCAACGTCGTCGTCGACTACGACGACGGCCAGCCCGAGCCCGTCACGCCGGAGGAGTTCGGCGTCGAGTGTGAGGGCGACCTCGTCGGCGGCCCGTTCGTGTTCGAGATCGATCCGACGACGTACGACGACGAGGCCGACCTCGCTAGCGCCGTCACCGCCGAGTTGCTCGAGGCCCTCGGCGACACCGCGACGACCGGGCACGACGCCGAAGGGGTCGACCTGCACGTCACGCCGGACGGAACGATCGCGGTGTTCTACGTCGCCTGCTAAGCGGCATCGCGAGAGCAAGTGACACGCCGAAGTCGATTTTTGAGCTACCTGAAGGCATATACCCCCGTCCGCAAAACGTGCAACTATGACCCATCGAAGCCGTCGGACCGTCCTCGCGGCGGGCGGCGCCAGCCTGCTCGGGATGGCCGCTGGCTGTCTCGACGAGGCCGACACGCAGGGTGCTGGCCCGGACGACGACTCGAGCGACGCGGACGACGACGAGCCGACCGATCCGGACGACGACGGGCCGACCACGGTCGAGGAGGACCCGCGCATCGACGAGCCGCCACACGAGATCGAACGCCCCGAGGTGCCGGAGGACCCCGACGAGGACGAGGCGTGGAACGACGACTACCTCGGCGAGCACATGGAGACCGAGCCCTCTCTCGAGTTCGAGGTCCTCGAGGACGTCAGGCTCGCCGATTCGGCACTCGACGGCGGAGTCGGGGTATCCTCGGACGACGGTACTGACGACCTCGACGGGCCGGACGAAGACGACGACGAAGACGACCTCGAGGATCACGACGATGAAGACGACCTCGAGGAACCGGAAGAGGACGACGCGGTCGGACACGGAGACGGCGACGAGGAGGTCTTCGTTCGCCTCCTCGAGCACGAGGCCGACCTCGAAGACGCGATCGATCTCGAGGCCACCGACGATGCTGACGCGGAAACGCTCGAGGCCGTCGACTTCGCTGAGACGGCCGTCGTGATCGTCGAATCGGGCTGGGGCTCGAGTTCGGTTCACCACCGGTGGGTGCGCGTCGAAGACGACCGGGACGCGATCCACCTCCACGGCTACTACACCGACCCGCAGTTCGGGACCACGGATTACACCACCCGCCATTCGGTGGTCACGGTCGACCGGCCTGCGGACCTCGAGTTCGCGCGGGCGAGTGTCACCGTGAGCGAGGACCGGCGCATCCACGTCAACTCGACCGAAGGTGTCGTCTCGCTCGCGGACGACGACTGAGGACTCCGTCGGTCCCTCGTGATGTCGACCCTAACCGGCCCGGACGCAACAACATATCCGGAGTCAGCTTGGTTCAGAGTCCGTCGGCTCGCCGCCGGGGAAGTCGCGAGAAGCGGTCGCTCGAGGGGTTCTACGACCGGGACTCGACCGTCGAGTACTGGGAGTGAGAGACGAACTGGGGAACGGTCGAACTCACCGGCGTCCGGCCGTTCGAACCGCGATACAGCGGCGATTCACGCGGGCACGGCGTCGAAAAACCGTCTTCAGGCAGCCGCTTCGAACGCCTCGCGGAACGAGACGGCTTTCTCACGGACGTCGGCTGCGGCTTCCTCGAGCGCATCGAGCGGGTCGACGTCGTCGACGGTCTTGATCGTCAGGATCGGCTCCGTCTGGCCGCCCGACTGTTCGGGGTTCACGTCGTAGGTCGCTGCGCTCACGTCGTCGTGCTCGAGGAGGGTTCCCTTGAGCACGTTCATGAACGTGTGATCCTCGCCCGCGATCTCGATCGAGAGTTCGTTCTCGCTGCTCTCGGTGACCCGCAGTTCCATGCCACGAGTTCCGTCCGACGCGTGCTTGTACCTTTCGAAGGCCATCCGACGGGACACACGTCCCCTGGCGAGGGGGCTGAGGTCCCGGGGCCGTCCTCTTGAAGGGGCGAAAGTAACCACTATACGCCCTCGCTCGAACCACAGGGACATGCGTTCGCTCACCGGGATCGTCCTCGCGGCGCTTCTCGCCGTCGTCCTCCTCGGGTCGGTCGCCGTCGTCAGGCGGCTCCACGAGCCGTCGCGCGGCTGGTACGAGGTGGCCTCCTCAAGGCTCGTTCTGGGCGTCCCCTGGGGGACCCTCGTCGTCGTCGCGTTCGTCTCCGCGGTCTATCTCTTCGTCCAGGACGGGATCACCGATCCGACGGACCCCGTCTCGATACCCTACCGGGCCTGGTCGTACTTTTCGCCGCTCGGGATGGCGACGGCGTCGTTCTCACACGCGAGCCTCGGTCACTTCACCGGAAACATGGCGGGAACGCTGCTGGTCGCGCCGATCGCCGAGTTCGTCTGGGGCCACTATCCCGACGAGCGAGACGGCTCGGTCGACGCCCCGTGGCAGAGACCCTGGGTCCGTGCAGTGGTGGTCTTCCCGCTCGCCGTCCTCGCCATCGGACTCCTGACGAGCCTGTTCGCGCTCGGTCCCGTCATCGGCTTTTCCGGCCTCGTCTACGCGTTCGCGGGCTTTGCGATCGTTCGGTACCCGATCGCGACCTTGCTCGCCACGACGCTCCTCCAGAGTGCGGCGATGGCCACCGTCCGCGCCATCCAGACGCCCGTCTACGTCTACGTCGCCGAGGCGAGCCCGCCGCAGGCGCCCGGCTGGGCGACCATCGCTATCCAGGGACACGCGCTCGGTTTCCTGATCGGACTGGTTCTCGGCATCGTGCTGCTCGAGCGTCGGGGGAATCGCCCGGATCCGCTCCGGCTGTGGATCGCCATCCTGTTGTACGCGTTCGCCAAGGGGCTCTACCAGATCTACTGGTTCGGCGAGGGGAACTCGTTTCTGCTCTTTCAGGGACCGGGCATCGCGATCGTCATCGCGCTCGCGGTCGTGATTACGCTCGCGGTCGCCGCCTCGACCGAGCCGACGCTCCCGTCCGTCCTCGGTCGGCCCCAGAACTCGAGTGCGTCCGCCGACCTCCGGGCAGAGCTCCGCCGACCGATCGAACTCGCCCGGAACACCGTCGAGTCAGCCGACGGGCCGAACGCCCGGTTCGAGCGCATCGCCGACGTGGTCGGCGGCACGCGGTCGGCCGAGGTGCCGTCGCTGTCCTTACGAACACGGCGCGGGACGGCGTTCGTGACCGTCCTGCTCGTCCTCGCCGTCGTCGGTGGAATCGCCGTCCCGACGAACCTGCTGGTGATGGGCGAGCTGAGCCACGACGAGGAGGCGACGCTTACGATCGAAGATTACACCGTCGAGTACGCCGAGGGGGCCGAAAACCAGCTCGTCTCCGGCTTTGGCATCGACGAACTGACCGAAGACGAGGGACTCGAGGCCAGCGGGGTGATCGTCTCGAGCGCCGAGCGGACGATCTGGCTCGAGGCCGTCTCGGCCGACCAGCTTGAGTTCGCCGGCGAGGAGACGGTGTCGGTCGGAGGCCCCGGCTGGCGGGAGACGGTCACCGCCGAGCGGTCTGGCTGGGAACTGGTCGGAAACGACAGCGTCTATCAGGTTCGACTCTCCGCCGACGGGGACGACAGGCTGGCGTTCGAGTCCGATAGCGCCTCGGCCGACGTCAGGATCGACGACCGTACCGTCGGGATCGGCCCCCAGGAGGGCGAGTTCGTGCTCGGCGTCGAATCCGACGGCGACCTCGAGACGGCTCCCGTCCCCGAGGACAACGAGACCGTCGAGGTGGGTGGGCTCACCGTCGAAAACGACGACGGCACGCTCTACGCCGCCTCGAACGGGACCGAGATCGCGGTCGCGAGCGAGGAGACCTACAACTGAGCGTCCGAACGGGGGCCGGTGCCCGAGTAGCGGCCCTGTTCCGCCGGCACCCGTCACGCGATTTTCCTGTAAGGTAGCCGTTCGTATCGTGTGACGGCCGCGAGGATCCGACTCGAGTGGTCGATGGGTCCCCGACATCTCAGGAGGCCCCGCCATCCCATCGACTCGAGGCGTGACTGTCGACTCGGGGCGTCGTTGTCGATTCGGGGCTGGATCCGCCGAATTCGGGCGCACGGGGCTGTGACAGACCCACACCACTACCGAACAGTCACCTGTACGCGGACGTTTCGCCGCCGGCTAGCCGTCGGGAACGACCGACCATCCTCGTCGTCTCCTCGCCGTCGCCACCTCCGTTCCGATCGAGACGATCGCTGGCTGGCCGGGTCCTGGCCCGTGGCGTTAATCGCTACGTGGCGTCGGGAAGCCGGCGGGAAACAATGTCCCGACGAGTGATCGGTCAGTCCGAGTTGACCGGCTGAAAATGATCAACCGTATACTGCGGGCTTCGGGCACGTCGACGTCACAGCCGAGCGAGGACGCCGCGTCGCGGGCGGCCGTCCGTCTCGAGGACG
>LKMK01000006.1 GCA_001563805.1 Natrialbaceae archaeon B1-Br10_E2g2 | reverse complement strand
TGTGGAGTCCGCTTCGGCCGTGGGTGCCCATGACGATCAGGTCGACGTCGTGTTCCGCTGCGTAGTCGACGATCTCACTGGCCACGGGACCGCTCCGTTTCGCATCCTCGTACTCGATGCCCTCCCGATCGACGAGCTCGCGTGCCTTCGCGAGCGCGTCGGTCACGCGCTCGTCCCACTCTTCTTGTGCCTTGGCTCCCCTGGTCATCTCTGGGATCACCGATAGCGCGTGGATCGTCGCGTCGAGCGGTTGTGCAATCTCTACGGCCTGTTCGATCGCGCGAACGCTCGGATCGCTGCCGTCGGTCGGGGTCAGAATACGCTGAACCATTCCATCTCTATCCGATCTGTGCACGATTCACGCAATAAAACAGGAGGGTGGCAACGACTGTTCCCGGCGAATGGGCCTGCGACGAGAGGTGACATCCTCCCCGGCGTCCACGCCAGGGTTTACTTGCGCCAGGAGTCTCGATCGATGGTCAACTACCCATCCTACTCAGCGACTGGTGTCGCTTCGTTGAGGGTGGGGCTTGTCTGTGACTCGGTGGTTGAGTCCATTGTGGCTGGATCAGGCCACTCTCGACGACTGAACACAGTTGTTGCGGAAGCGTTCCCTGCGGAGTAATCATGGGATCAAATAATAAACCGTCCCTACACTGAATCACAGCTCGACACGAGCCTGTTGCTGTCAGTCAGTGCAATCGTCTTTGATTTCGATGAGTCGACTCTGGATGCTCCACACCTCTTCTGAGAGCTCGTTGAGTGACTGCTGTTGGGCCGCAGAAAGCTTCTCTGACTCGACGTTCCAGATGACGTCTTCTGCCTCGGCCAGTCGGTTTTCAGCGTATTCTAGCGCCTGAACCACGTCTCGATCGGTTGGGTTTGAATCTTCCATTGGCTTGGTGACGGTCATGACGCGAACCAGGGGCTGCAACTCAGGAGCGCACCGATCGGACGGCGGACGCCGCCTCGCTGTTCGGTGCTCACAGGACGTCGGCTCGCGGACTCCAGAAACGGTCTCCAATCGCGTCTGCACTGTCGCTGTTTCTCTATCGTCCCCTTCATAGCTACATTCACGTTTGCTAACACCATAACGACATTGGCCCACCGGGTTGGGCTAGGCTAAAGGTTCGCAGACAGATATGGCCAATAGAGTTAATACATGATAAGCAAGTGTATGATCTAGTGAAGGACGGGCACCCGACAGTGGAAAGCATTTGGGGGCTTGAATCTGGGAACTCGCCTTCACTGATCGGAATGGGACCTCGTCAATAGCCACTGACATCCCCACACCGATCTGCTGAGCGATTGTCACACCACACAGCAGATCCCCGCGTCGGTTCACCACCGACGTTTTTGAGTAATACAGGTAAGCGAGAGTGTTACGTATCTGCAACAGTTACAACTCTCCACGCCGCTCGTCTGTCTTCGTAGCACCTCCACTCCACCCGTCGGGTTTGAACAGAATGGCTGTCTCCGCTACGGGAGTGTCTCCACACTAGTTCGTACGAACCTAGTGAACCCATTAGTACCGAGAACCGCCGATACGCTCGTTCCCGTGGCGCAGCCTCCACTGACGGCCACCACGAGGCCTCGAACGTCCCATCCAGCTGACGCCGATCGACGCTCCCGGTCGGCGTGAATCGTCGCAAGTCGCGACGGTGGATCAACCCAGGTGACGATAAGAAAATATAACGAGAGCTTTACAACCTCCCCGGACACTCACTCGATTAGATGTCTACACAGCGTCGGATGCGGTTCGTCCACGGGCAACTTGCCTGGATGGTGGCGACGATCGTCGTCTTGACGCTGCTGGGGTCGCTTTCGTACGAACTCTTCTTTGTGCTCTCGCTAATTGGCCTGTTGATCGTCACCGAGCTGACGGCCCCGATCGCAATCACGCCGGCCTGGAGACGGCGACTGGTCTGGCTGATCGCGATCGGGCTGGTCGGCTTCGCGGTAATCGTCGTCAGGCGGATCCTTGCGATTTTGCCACCGGAGGTGCTTCCGGTGTGACTGGCGTATCCAAGGCGCTCCCAACCGTTCGAGAGTGTCCGATCCGATCGACACTACAGAGTTCGCCCATGCGGCCACACGCCACCCGACGGACGCGACGATTGGGACCGGAGGGGTGCACTCGATGAATCCCCGGACCTGGTTCAGTGACCGAAACGGAATCGATTGGCCCACCGTCCTGCTCGGTGCCCTCGCGATCGCCGTCATGATCGGTCTGGCCGTCGCAGCGAGCACCTCGGCCGTCGCGTTCGGGCTCTACAATCCCGAGTGGGATGGCACCAGTGAGTTTCGTGAGGCGATCGATGACGACCCAGACACCGAGGTCGAACTGATCGAAGAGACGAACCGATACGAGGAGGTCCAGGCGAACGAGACGATCGCGTTCGTGATCGCACCTGAGTCGTCGTACAGCGAGACAGATACTGACCGGGTCCAGGAGTTTGTCGACGACGGCGGGACGCTCGTTGTCATGGAGAACTTCGGCGAACCCGGCCCGGAACTGCTCGAAACTGTCGGCGCCGAGGCACAGCCGGATAGCCGACTCATCCTGGATTCTCGTGAGTACGATCGGGGTCCGGCAATGCCGTTCGCCACGACCGTCGTGAACCATTCGCGGACGGCAGGCGTCGAACAGCTTGCGTTGAATTACGCGACAGCGATCGAACCGGCTAATGCGACGGTGCTCGTCTCGACGAGTGACTTCGCCTACCTCGCCGACTCGGACGAAGACGAGATCGGTGATGACGACGACCTCACCACCTATCCGGTTGCGACGACCGAACCGATCGGTGACGGCGACGTGGTCGTTGTCGGCGATCCCAGTATCGCGATCAACGCGATGTACGATGAACCCGACAACGCAGCATTCCTTCAGGCACAGTATGACGAAAAGCAGCGAGTTCTGTTCGACCTTTCGCACGCCGGTGACGTGCCGCCACTCGTCGGCATGGTGAACACGCTTCGTGGGACGCCGCTGTTACAGGCACTGCTCGGACTTCTCGCTATCGGCGCAGTTGCAGGACTGTCCCATCGTCGACTGACCCCTACAATCGTCGCCGTGTCGAGACGCGTGGGACAATCGCCCCCATCTTACGACGCTGATTCCCTCTCGGCTGCAGATCGGGAAGCCTATCTCCGGCAGCGCCACCCTGACTGGGACGAAGACCGGATCCAGCGAGTGATAGCAGCGCTTAACCGGACCCAGTCAAAACGGGACAAACAATGAGTGAGACGGACGGAGACGCCCCCCAGACTGACGATCCGCGGATGATCTACGAGACAGTCAGTGCTGAAGTCGAGGGCGTCTTGGTCGGAAACGAGACAGCAATCGAACACCTGACGATTGCGCTGTTGACACGCGGCCATCTGCTGCTTGAGGGTGTTCCCGGTGTTGCGAAGACGACGATCGCAAATCTGTTTGGACGAGCGACAGGAATGGACTACACACGTATCCAGATGACGCCAGATATTCTGCCAGCGGACATCACTGGCACGCATATTTATCGGGAGCCTGTCGGCGAGTTCGAACTCCGGCGGGGGCCGGTGTTTGCGAATCTGGTCGTCGCTGACGAGATCAACCGGGCGACGCCGAAGACCCAAAGCGCGCTTCTCGAGGCGATGGAAGAGCGGACGGTGACGATCGAGGGGGAGACCCTCCCGTTGCCGGAGCCGTTCATGGTCGTCGCGACCCAGAACCCGATCGAGATGGAGGGGATCTTCGAACTCCCCGAGGCCCAGCGCGATCGTTTCATGTTTAAAATCACAATCGACCTACCTGATCGCGAAACCGAATCCGAACTGCTCGATCGCTTCGATAACAACCCCGATCTCGGACCCGACGCAACCACCCAAACTGTCGACCTCGGCTCGCTGGCTGACGCACGGGAGGCGGTCGCGTCGGTCCACGTTGCCGATCCGGTCAAGACGTACATCCTCGATATCGTCGCTGCCACCCGGACACATCCAGACGTTACGTTCGGAGCCTCCCCGCGTGCAACGCTCGCCTTTCTCAACGGCGCCAAAGCACGAGCCGCTATTCGCGGTCGCACGTACGCAATCCCCGACGATATCAAGGCACTCGCTACCCAGATCCTCGCCCATCGGATGGTGTTGAGCACCGACGCCGATCTCAGCAACGTCGATCCCGAGACCATCGTCTCAGAGATCGTCGACTCGGTGACCGTCCCGGACGTCGGCGACGATGCGCTCGAGATTCCCGTCAACGACACCGTCTGACCGGTCTGCAATCCGTGAAGGTGTCGCCCTCAGTTGTCACACGGTCTGTCAATGTAAAAAAAGAACGCTCGGAACGTCAGATGCGATCGAGCGGCTGCACTCGATATGTCGCTCAGTCGTCGGTTGCTGGCGTCTCAAACTGACAGGTGACCAGCCAGTCCGATCGGTCGTCACCAGCTGTCACTGATAGTTCGACCGGCCGGTCGAGCCCGGTAGCCAGTCCGACCGCGAGCAGCGAGGCGATCGGATGGTCGAACTGATCGACGTCGCCGAAGGAGCTGTTCGTGATGGCGACAGTGACGCGTCCGGTGGCCGGGTCGACGTCTGGCGTGGCGACGTCGGCGAGTTCGAACTGCTCGGTCAGGGCTTCACAAAGCTGTGTGGCGAGTGGCCCGGGCGTCGTAGCCAACTCGCCGATCACGGTTCGCTGTACCTCCTCAAAGAGGGTGCCACCGGTTGGTTCGAAGCGGAGCCCACGGCTGTCAGCCTCGAGCACGAACGGCCCATCCGCGGTCGTCGGCAGGTCGTAGTCGGAACTCAATGGGATGTACAGGGCCGTGTCACCGCTGTCGTCAGGCACGTAGATCCGGTCGTCCCGCAGGCCGAGTTCGGTCGCGATCGCGGCGCCGTTTGCCGCTGAGGCAGCGTAGACGCGTTCGCCGATGTTTGCGGCGACGAACTGCTCGGGCGTGAGGACGTACGTCAACACCGCGCCAAACAGACCGGTCGCTCCGAACGCGACGAGCACCTCACGGCTGTCCGGAAAGAGCAGGCCACCCAGGAGTGCACAGATCCCGATCGCGGCCAACCCGATCGCTGTACGGCGGTACTGGGACTGGCGGGCTCGTGCGTACTCTGCTCGGAGTCGGCGGTTTTCTTCTGCAAGCAGTTCCAGCTGGGCCGACTGCTCAAGACGATCGTCACTACTGCGCCCGTCATCAGCAGGGGTGCCGTCATCGCGCCGATCGTCGGTTGGAGTGTCTTCGCCCTCTCGATCAGTCTTTCGACGCGGTTCAGTCTGGCCCGTCTCGTCAGTGAATTCGAAGCTCATGAGTGCTCAGTAGGGGTTTTTGCCGGATCGTCGATCAGGCCGAAGGTCACCAGTGCATAGCGGTAGAGGCCGTAACTCGCGAGCGCGAACACCCCGATACTGACCGCTCCAGCGATCCACAGCGGCTGGGAGCGAAGCGCCAGCCACGCGAGTCCAACCAGGACGAGCCAGACCAGGGTCGTAATTACGGCCACCCGAACCGGTATTCGACTTCGGGCGGCCGGTGCGAGTAACAGCCCGAGCAGCGCCGCTTCGACGATCGCAACCGAGATGACGTCGATCGCGCCAGGTGTGAGCCCGACGAACAGGACATGTCCCGCGGCGATCGCGTACGGCGTCCCGACCCGGTACCAAACGGCCGCCGTGGCGAGGCCGACGACGAGTCCGGGGAGTCCTGCTGCGAGACCGAACGCGACGAAGACACCGCCAACCGCGGCCGTCTCCAGGCGCTGAGATTGTCCCTCCGTAGTGGCCAGCAAACTGGAGTCCACGCGTGAGTTCATTGACGCACACCTCGCAGTCGTCGGCCGGTGCCGGCCGCAAGGATGGTTGCGAGCCGATCGCCGGGTGCAACCTCGAGTGCGCGGACCTGATCGATAGCGTCGAGTTCCTGTCGAAACGTCTCGAAGGACACGTACCGATCGTAGGCTCGCTCAACGTCGCTCATTCCGCTCGGTTCGAAGAGAACGGTCGGTGCGAGGATCACGAGAACGTCGTTCCCGTTGGCTCTGGCGAGGCCAACGGCGTCAAGAACCGCCGTAGGATCTGAGTCATCCGTACAGATGACCGTCCACGTCTTTTCTCGCTGGCGACTCGTGCCAAGGCGGACCCCGGCGAGCAACGGCTCCGCATCGATCCGCTCGTGCGTTAACTGGCGGTTTCGGTAGAACGGCGCGAGCGATCGGGCGAAACCAGTTTCGCCGTCGACCGCAAGCCGGTCGAGTGCTGATCGGGGTGCCGTCGCAGCCGATCGCGTCGGCATCCTCGTTTTACTGACTGATCGCTCCGTCTCGGGCTTAGTTGCCTCGAGGTCGAACAAGCGGCGGCGAATCGTCCGATAGCGCGTCGTTGATTTGGCGATCCGGTTCGTAATGCCGTCCTCGCCAATCGTCACGAGACCGAGTGGATCGTCGAGTCGGTGGGCACTTTCGGTGATTCCGAGTGCGACTTCTCGGAGGTAGTCAAGTTTCGTCTCGTCGGCTGGCCCGGTCGTGAGGGCGCTGCGATGATCGACAACCAGCACTGTCGGTCGATCAGTTTCGGTCTCGTACTCGCGGACATGGGGTGTCGCGAAGCGGGCCGTTGCATTCCAGTCGATCTGGTCGGCAGTGTCACCGGAGACGTACTCCCTGATCTCGGCCGGTTCGAGACCCGATTTCAGACGACCGGCCTGGTGGGCTCCCTGAGCGATCGCCACGTAATCGCCACCAGCGCCGACGTGGACGTTCCGGGGGCCACGCGGTTCGACTGTGACTGCGGGGGTTGGGCCGACGCCGACTGTGGCTTCGAAAAGGCCGTCGCTTGCAGTCAGTGTCACCTCATCGAACTCGTGGCGGCCGGCGATCGGCCACTCAATTATTTCGGTTCGCTCGGCAGTCGATTCGGCCGGTCCGAGTGACACCGACAGCGGCTTGTAACTACGCCCCGCTGTGGGAATGCCGGCATCGAGAGTGAGTGACAGGGCGGTCGTCGCTGATCGCTCTGCTACGAGCGTCACCGGTGTCGTTCCGTCCGTCCGGACGGCCATCGACGGCACTGATTGTGTAACCGACAGCGAGTCGAGGGTTTCGGCTACTGTTGTAATGAACAGGTACTGTCGAACGAGAATCCACGCGCCGATCATCGCCGTTGCGACGAGCAACAGTGGGCGGGCGAAGATGATCGCCAGTACCGTGACGATGAGTGCGAGTCCACCCACCGACCACAATCGACGCGTTGGACGCATACATTGGTGGTTTTGTGGTACTGTGTTGAATTTACTGGTTCCCGCCGGCCCAGGACTCGTTTCCGTGGTCGCGGTGATCGGATGCTGGCGATCGCGCACCGGTACCGGGCACCGGCGCTCTGCTATCCGCTCATTCGTCGAAGCGATCGGTTGTACCGATCGGGTGGCCCGTCCACACCGATCATTGCTGGTCAATTCAATGCCAGAATGTCGAGCAGACACATTTTTGTTCCGAGCGAGAAATTTCAATACGTGTACGACGTTGTCCGTGTAGTCGGAATCCTGCTGTTACTTTGTGGCCTTCTTATTGTGCCCGCTATCGGAGTGGGTGCTGCAACAACTGGTGAGTATACGGTCGCTTCCAAATCCAGTATAGCCGATCACGTCGCACCGACGATCACGACGGACAAAGAGGAAAACGAGACGGTTCGCCATCGGAATCCCGAGGAGTACGCGGCTGATGGGGACTCGGGCGTCGAAGCGTGGCTGTCCGATCGGCTATCGGGCCAGTTACAGGACAGTGCGTTCTCACTAAGCGAGAACGAGTACGACCTGGCTCGAGACTTCGTTGGTGAGGAGTACCGGGACCGGCTCTCACAGTACGTTGAGGTCGCCGGCGACACAGAGGGGAGTAGCGATGACGAGGACGAAGACGAAGACGATCTTGGAGAGACTTTCAATGAAACTGCCGAGGAGCAAGAACGCCTCACCGATCTCATCGAGGCCTACGAGCAGACGCTCGAGGAGTACGAAGCCGCGCGACAGGCAGGCGACGACGAACTGGCACTCGAGTTAGCCCGGGAACTCGAGGATCTGGCCGCTGAGATCGAGGCCGCTGGCGGAACGATCAGGACCAATTACGACATAATCGAACTGGAAACTGGTCAAGATTTCACGGAGGCCGACTCGAGCATTAACGAGTCGACGTCAGCAGTCGAAGAGTCGCAGACGATCGTCCGTGAGCAGCAGTTCATCGAGACGGCGTTGATACTCGAGCCAGAAGGCGAGACCGCTTCGTTTCTCGACCCACTGACAATCGCTGGATCGATAGAAACAGCTGACGAGTCGGTGATCGCAGACGAGGAGATCCGTCTCCAAATTGACGGGGAGACGGTTGATACTCGGACAGACGAGTCGGGGGCGTTCGCCGTCGACTTCCAGCCTCTGAGCCAGCAGCGATCGCTGTCGAACATCACGGTCGCGTACATCCCGGATCGGCAGTCGACGTATCTCGGAACGCAAACGGATGTCAACGTCTCGATCCAGCAGGTCCAGCCGACAATTTCGAGTCTCGAAACGGCGGAAACGACCGCCTATAGTGATACTCTCCCCGTCGAGGGTGAGCTCACCGTCGACGACGTGCCCGTCGACGACGTATCTGTCGAGGCGTCGATCGACGGGAGTACGATCGGAACAATCAGTGTCACAGACGGCACGTTCGCCGACACAGTGAGGATTCCTGCGAACGTCCGTGACGGAGAGCGATCGCTGACTGTCACATTACCATACGAGGACAGAGCACTTGCGGCGACGAACACGACGACACCGATCTCGGTCTCTGAGACCCAGACGAGCCTGGAGATGGACGCAGCGCCGATCGCGAACGACGACGGTAACTACACCGTCAATGGAACGCTCACAACAGCTGATGGCGATGCGATCCCAGACCAGTCGGTCGAGGTTCTTGTCGACGGTGAGTCAGTGGAATCCGTGACAACGGATTCGGATGGCACGTTCTCGGAACGTGTTGTTGGACCGCCAGTAGCCGATGACGATGAGCTTCAGATCGGTGCGGTCTACGACGGCGAGGGGACAAGTCTCACATCGGCCCAGGCCGAGACGATCGTTCAGGGACAGCCGGCCGTTGGAGAGTCGTCATCGCTGTTCGACCGAATCGTCTCTCCGTGGACGGCTCTCCTCGGACTAATCGTGCTAGCGATCGGCAGTGGGGCAATGTGGTGGCGACGGGACCGGCATGAGACCGAGTCACCTGGTGGCGACCGTCCCACTGACTACGATGGATCGACACCCATGGCCGACCCCTCCGCGGCGACGGCGGCTGCCACCGAGACGCCATCCGACACAGTCACCACAGCTAGAGTCGTCGATGCATTACTCACACGGGCGGATGATCATCTCTCGGACGATCGGCCGAAGCGCGCAATCCGAACCGCATACAGTGCTGTCCGACAGGCCTGGCCGACGACAGCCGATCGCGATGAGACGCTTACCCACTGGGAGTTCTACCAACACCACAGTCCAACCGATGACGGCCCCAGCAAACAAGATGAACAGTTGCGTGATGTGACAACAGCCTATGAGCAGGCCGCGTTCACTCCCAATTCCGTCTCGAGCGACAATGCAGAGGCCGTTCTCGACATGGTTCGACGGCTCTGTGGCAGGTCTACCCCAGAATCAGGGGTGGATGAGGTCGATTCATCGGTAGCGGACGACTGAGACTGACGGCTGTCTCGGCGATCGCCGGCCCGCAGGTCCGTCATCGACACGAGTACACCTCTCGACGCGATTGCGACCTGATTTGAATACAACCGATCGATCGACCGACTTTTATTATCCTCTCCCCGATAGATGGGTGAATGGTCGATCGACGGTCGCTCTGGCTGTTACTCCCGCGCCAACTCCGTGCGCTTCCGGCTGATCTCGTTGTCATGCTTGCGCTCACGGCGTTCGTCAACGTCGCTGTGTTCGCGCCGGTGATCCGCGAGACGCCGCTTCGAGTCCCGCTTGGACTCGCATTCGTCCTGTTCGTCCCGGGCTATGTCTTCATCGCAGCGCTGTTTCCGGAGGCCGGAGAGCCGCCAGCGACTGAGGACGCTTTGGACACCGATCCCGACCGATCGGACGGAGAGACCGAAGAAGGGTTCCTCTCGACAGCACAGCGATCGGGGATCGACGGAATCGAACGCGTTGCCCTCGCGTTCGGCCTCAGCATCGCCATCGTCCCGCTGATTGGCCTCGTTCTGAACTTTACCCCATGGGGGATCCGACTGGCCCCGATCATGGTCGCTGTCACCGGCTTTACGCTCGTGGCGACGGCGATCGCCGCCCATCGGCGATGGCAACTTCCCGTAGATGAACGCTTCGCTGTCCCGTACCGCGAGTGGTATCACACCGGACGGACGGAACTGCTTGAGCCGGATACCCGATTTGACGGCGTACTGAACGTGTTGCTGGTCGCGTCGATCGTGCTGGCCCTCGGGACCGTCACGTTCGCGATCGTCGTCCCACCAGACGGCGAGCGCTTCTCGGCGGTGTATATTCTGACCGAGGACGACGAGGGTGACCTCGTCGCCGACGGCTATCCGACGGAGTTCGTCCAGGGCGAACGCGGAGACATCGTTGTCGGCGTCGATAACCACGAGCACGAACGGACGGAGTACTCGATCGTCGTGCTCGAACAGGACACCGAACGGATCGCCAACGAAACGGCTACAACCGGGAACGAGACCGACGGGCCACCGGTCAACGAGACGATCGTCACCGAGCAACGCGAACTCGATCGGTTCGAGACGACGATCGACCACAACGAGTCCTGGCACCACCATCACGAGATCGAACCGACGATGACCGGGGACGAAATCCGTGTCGTCTGGCTCCTGTTCCCCGACGGCGACGTGCCTGACGAGCCGTCGATCGAGGATACGGAGTATCACGTCCATCTGTGGGTTTCGGTCGCAGAGCCACAGGAGAGCTAGTGAGCGAACGACCATCGCGACCTGCGCCGCCTCGTTCTTGATCGGATTGGGGAGCGAATCGAGACGCTGTGGGAGTCGCAGCGATCTCCCTGGTCTTGCGAGACGTAGTCGACGACAGCGCGTACATACGGAACGCAATCCCGACTCAGTCGGTGAATCAAGCTGTTGTTCAAATTCGGCGCGAGAAGAGGTCAACGCTGCTTTCGGTGGATATATATACGCTCTCGGCGGGGTGGGTCATGGTAATACATGACAGTAGGGTGCGGTCAAAACGGCAACAGTGCGCAGACCGGGATCAGACGGTTACAAACACACGCGATCGGTCACGACGGTAGCGTACCCAACGCAACGTCGACACGCCATCGGAGCGAAAGAGAGACTCCCGGGCAATCTGAGCGATTCGGGTGGCGATACCGATGAGCGGGCCGACGAAGCGACCGATCGGTGATCCGCCGGAAGAAGGAGCAACACCGAGCCCGGTCGACATTCCGTGGATCGACATTCACCAGCACACGCAGTCGCTGACGTGGAACGACCGTGAGAAATTCGATCTGAGTGGTGGACGAGCGGCGGTCGCGATAGCGGCGGGATACTACTGGGCCCCGTACCGGCCCGTGAGTGCCGACGATGTCCGTTTTCTGTGGGATGACGCACTTCGACGAGCAGCCGCGTTCGATCACCGGCACTTTTACGATCAGTACGTTGCTGTCGGGATCCACACCTGGTCTCGAGTCGAGGATGCCGACGAACTCGTCTCTGTGCTCCCCGCGTACTGCGAGGACGATCGGGTGATCGCCATCGGCGAGACAGGGATCGAGTCGACACAGCACACCCTGTCCTGGCCGCTAGAAGAACAAAGGGAGGTCGTCCGCGAGCAGTTTCGTGTCGCGCGTGACACGGGCCTCCCAGTGCTCGTCCACACGCCAGGGTCGAGCAAAGGCAACGTCGATCCGAGACATGTCCAGAGCTACGAGGAGGGAAACCGCAATTTCACGGACCCACTGCTAACCCCGGAAGACGCAAAAATGGCGGCAGTCGAGATAGACCTTACACTCGCCGATGAAGTAGGGTTGTCTGATGAGCAGCTCGTGATCGACCACGCTGGCCAGGACATCCGGGATTTCGTGTTAGAGAACACGGGCTGTTACCTCGCTTACAGCGTGAGTGCGCCGTGGCTGCGTGGTATCGACGCCCGCGACATCGCCGCAGCGATCGACGCACACGGAAGCGACCGAATCGTCGTCGACACGGATCTCATCGGCGCGATGGATAACGACCCGTTCGTGATGAAGCGGACGATCCTCGATCTGCTCCGTCTCGGCGTCGATCGCGAGGACGTCCGTCGGGTCGTCTACGAGAACCCACGCGAAATACTGGACCTGGCGTGACGTACCTCGAGGTCAAACGGTTCGAGACGCGTGACTTCTCCCACGACTAAAGTCGTGGGCTTTCTCCTCGAATCTGTGTAACCTCGATATACCGCTCCTTGCTCGAGACGGCGACTTCG
Source organism: Natrialbaceae archaeon B1-Br10_E2g2 (assembly GCA_001563805.1). Lineage (GTDB taxonomy): Archaea > Halobacteriota > Halobacteria > Halobacteriales > Natrialbaceae > Natrarchaeobaculum. The sequence continues at coordinate 19,788 of LKMK01000006.1, read as the reverse complement.
AAAAGGTCGCCGAGCTCAACGTCGAGTATTACGCCACCACCAACTGCGAACCGACCGACTCTGATTGACATCCACCCACGACTGAAGCCGTGGGTCTTCTTACCTAATTCGTACAATAAGCACGTACAATGCGCTGTTTCACCGAGAGTTTTCTCAAACAAGGTACCCTACAAACAAATAGTATCTCTCTCATCCTTTCAGGACTGATTATCGGACGCGCTTTTGCGATCGAGAACAACAGTTACACGTGACCCACACGGATCGTTGGCATCGATTTCGAGTGACCCACCGAACGACTCGAGCAAGGTCGTTACTAGATAGAGTTTGAGACCCATTCCCGACCGAGTATCGAAACGAACGTCCGGGTCAACGAGTCTCTCTGTTTCTGTGTCGGGTATCTCGACACCGTCATCAACGATTTCGACTTTTATTTCCGCAGAAGTTGTCTCCACTGTTACCGTCAGTGTCGGTATGGCTCGATCTGAACGGTCAACAGCATGCTCAAAAAGGTGTTTGAACACCGACCCGAGCATCGGGGAGGCGGCGACGATTAGTTGACTGTCAATAGTATCGTTTCGTTTGATTGTAATGTCGACATCCTGTTCAAAACGGAGTTGGGCCATTTCGGTCTCGAGCACAGCGTACAGATCACATGGTTCCCGATCGAGGTCGTCAGCCGAAATGACGTCGACCACTGTTGCTGCAGTGTCGGTAAGGTCGGCAGCATGCTGTGCGATGTCCAATAACGATTCTCTTGTGCGTTTATCGGCATCACTACCATCACTTTTCAATTGGTCCCCCAAGCCAACGATCATGCTTAGGTCGGCTCGAATGTCTTCTCTGACGATTTGATTCAATAGTGCTAGTCGATGGTTTCGATCGACGAGTTTCCGCTGATTTCGCGATCGCTCGATTGCATACCTGAGTGTACGCAGAATCGCCTCCCCAGTAACGCTCCCCTTGGACAGGTACTCTTGTGCTCCTCGCTGAACTGCGTCGACGCCGACCTCCGTTTCGTTCTGCCCAGTCAGCACAACGACTGGAACGTCCGGTGCGTATTCGATCACTCGATCGACTGTCTCGATTCCTCGACTGTCAGGGAGCATGAGGTCGAGCAGGATTGCGTCCGGAGAAGTTGCGTCAAGATACTCGAGGGCAGACGAGAGACAATCGACGTGGTGGATCTCTGTGACTTCGATCGGACTATGCGCTGTCTGCCTACTGAGAGACGATTGCTGTTCGTGTATTAGCCGTTCAACAAATCGTGCTTGATCGTGCTGGTCCTCGACAAGCAGCAGTTCGACGTCTTCGTTTGTGATTGGCAATTTTCCACCCAAATAAAACACTCAATATGATTATAACCCTATTAATTAATAGGAGAGATAATAAATCTTGCGAGGTTGGAGGTCCTAACGGCGTCATGCAGACAGGAGACAGGAATATAATGATGCTAGTCATATCCACTGCATGGACAGAGCTGAGGTATTTATACCACCCAACATCCGGGGCGCTCTGGACGCCCTTTCACTGCTCTCGAACAAATGGGAGCCGGTTGTAGTAAGTGTCCTCCTGGAGTCGGGTTCGCTTCGATTTAGTGAACTCGAGAATAACATCCCTGATATCTCACCGAACATGCTCACGAAGACGCTTGAGTCGCTGTCGGAGCATGGGCTTGTCACTCGGTGTGTGATCAGCGAGTCACCGCTTACAGTTACGTATGAATTGACTGACGCTGGACGTGAGTTGCGACCTGTGTTTGACTCGCTGGCTACGTGGGCGGACGAACACATCGATTCCGTCCAGCCGACGGTTGTCCTCGGCGATCGTGATCATCGACTCGTCGAACTCTATCGCAGTTGGTTGTGTGACCGCTTCGATGTGATTGCAGTACACGGTCAGGAGTCGCTTTGGAGCAATCTCGCTGAGACGCCGGATGTCGCTATTTTTGATATCGACCTGTGGGGTGACGACCCGGCAACGCTCTCTGCACACCGTTTCAACATGACCCGCCGTATCGCTCTCGTCGGTGATCGCCCTGACCCGTCGCTCTGTACATGGCCGTGCGACGATGTTCTGCGGAAACCGCTTGTGAAATCGGAACTCGTAACCGCCGTTACTCGTCAACTCGATCGGTTCGGCCAACCCGAACCGGAACGTGAACGCGACGGGATCGAAGCCAGACTCACACTTTTGGAGTCGATCTACTCGAGGCCGTTTTTGCAACGTGATAAGTCGGTCTCGAAGTTGTACGAGAGTGTGGGATCGATTGAGAGGTGAGCGTACTGTAGCTTCAAATCTGGAGTTGGAAGATCCATTCAGGCTCGACTTGGTTGAGTTGGTGTGGCTAGATCCCGACATCATCGGTCGTGAACCGTCCGTGGATGACAACTGACGTGCTCACTGGTTATCGGATCAGTGAGTCCGTCATCAGCCTACAGAAGATATTCGGACTCGCGTGTTCTCCTCGGATTTCCGCTCACCGGTTGAAATGAACCAATCAAGCGTATCGCGGTCTTCTTCAGAGAATTTAACGGCGTATTTTTCGAGTCTATTCCACAGGGTACGCGGAGGGGAATGATGTAGTTAAAGATTCTCAGTTGAAACCACACTTAGGCTGATGTAAGTTCTGCACTACTATCTGACTAAGCAGAATGTTATGTCACTCTGAGAATCATATTCACCATGATAAACGTGGGGTGGATTTCGACACGGTGCAGATTGCGGGTACTCGTTTTCTTCGCTATTCTGGCGATATGTGCTGCCGTCTTCGCTGTGGGTTCGGCCGGCATCGCAGTTGCGACACCCAATACGGAACAGACGACAGATCGAGTCGGCCCTAGCCAGTTTGACACAAACGAAAGCGACGTGCTCTGGGAGTCCGATTTGGACCTCCGAACCGATAGAGCGCCGACGGTCGTCGACGGCATTCTCGTAGTCGCGTCCGGAGATCACGGGTCTTCCGACCGCGTCGTAGCGTACGACGTCGGCACGGGGGAGCAGCGTTGGGAGACCGACATCTCTGCCCGTGGGTCGCCGACCGTCGTCGACGGGACGGTGTACGTCTCCGGCTCCGATGGCGTGTGGGCACTCGATCTGAAACTCGGGACGATCGAGTGGCACGTCGAGTCCGACGAAGACACATTCAGTTCCGGAGCGCAGTCAGTCGGTGATGGAAGTGTGTACGTCAGCTGGTCTGATTCGGCTTCGGGACAGGTTCTTTCGCTCGACGCCGAGACAGGTGACGAGAACTGGGCCATTGAGACCAACAAACCGGTCAGGGCCGGACCGACGTTCATTGACGGAACCGTCTATTTCGTCACCTCCGATGGGATGACGGCCGTCGATGCAGCGGACGGAGACGAACAGTGGACGTGGGATGAGATAGGCACGCTCGAGGATCGCGGCTCGGCGACGGAGCCAACCGTTGCAGACGGCCTTGTCTATTTCAGCTACACGCAAGGTCTTGAGTCGACCACTGCTGACTACGAGCTGTTCACCGTAGCCATTGACGAAGAAACCGGGGAAAAAGAGTGGGAAGTTGAGTTCGATGACCCAGAGCCAGCCCTTCTACAGACGGCGACAGCACCAATAGTCTCCGGTGATGGCGACGAGTCAACGGTCTACGTTGGCATGGATGGGTTGTACGCGCTGAACGCAACCGATGGCAGCGAACGCTGGTCGGACGATGACCGTGTGGCCGATCCGCCGACGATCGCCGACGGAACGCTCTTCGTACCGCAGACCACCGATTCAGAAGCGTTCAGAGCGCTCGACCCGAACGACGGCAGTGAGTTGTGGTCAGTCGAAACCGGTGACCGAAGCGATGTCATCGTCGTCGACGGCGTGGCCTACGTCGCCGTCCAGACCGGGGACGAGCGTATCATGGCGATCGATGCGGGCGTCTCGGGTTCCAGTAGCGACTCGCGCGTGATGCTCGGTGGGCAGAATCACCACCATGAGTGGAACGGCGAAATCCCGGATACCGATCCCCGAGTCGTCGATGTTGAGTTCGACGAGGGTGCATTCGTCGAGGATGAACTGACCGTCTCGGCGACGGTCAGAAACGACTGGGATCCGACCACGTCGGCGACGTACACGCTCGATCTGGACGGCAACAACGTGGTAAGTAAGACGATCGACGTGCCCGCCTACGGCACGAACACAGTCGAACTGCCGCTGACCGCGCCAAGCGAGAGCGGCGAGTACACCCTCGGCATCAACGGTGAGGAGATAGGCACGCTCACCGTCGTCGACGAGGATGAACCCGTGTTCCGGTCGATCCTACCGTTTTTCGACACGCGGTTGGAGGGTGACCTGATACAGATCTCTTACGATGCAACGAACCTCGGGGACGAATCCGTCGACCCAGCGGCTACCAACGACACGCTCGCGCTCGAAGGCCCGGCGTTCGATGGTCGTGAGGACGTGGCGTTCTCGGGGGATCTGGGACTCAACCCCGGCGAGACGAGGACGAAAATTCTCGTCACCGACCCGATAGAGACGCCCGGTGAGTACACTGCCTACATCGAAGACAAAGAGATCGACACGATCGAGGTGTTACCGACGAGTGACCCCATTTATCTGACCGACACCAATCGACTCCATGACTCGATCATCAGCGGCATCGAAGCACCGATTGAGCCAAGCGCAGCGGGCAAGGCGAGCGTCGACGTCCGGTACGAGAACCTCGGCGAGAGCCAGGACAGCGTCGAGAGCGAACTCGTCGCCTACGACGAGGGCACGGAAGTCGCAAGCGTCACGGAAGCGATCGAGGTTGATGGCGAATCAGACACGACCGAGCGACTGAGCGTTCCCCTCGCCGAAGAGGGCGTCTACGACCTCGAAGTCGACGGGCAGTCTGTTGGTGAGGTTGAAGTGCTCATTGACGGCGTCACTGAGGGCGAGAGCATTCAAGCAGCGATCGACGCCGCACTACCCGGCGAAGAGGTCGTTGTCGGTGATGGCACCTACGAGGAGTCGCTTACGATCGACAAACCGCTGACGCTCCGGACAGTCTCCGAGGGTGGGGCGGTTCTCGATGGCAGTCAAGAAAAGTTCGAGCGAGCGATCACCGTGACCGACGACGATGTGACTGTGGAGGGATTCCAGATTGAGGGATACACGGGAAGCGGAAACGCCGATAGCGCAGTAGTCGCTGGTGGCGAGCAGTTCACGTTCGTCAACAATACGATCACCGGCTCTGTTGACGCCGTGCAAACGCAGTCGAACGAGGATGCCCACGGGATCGTGATCGCCGATAACCATATTTATGACAACGACGGCGATGCGATCGCGTTTGCGAATCGGGTTGATGACGCATCGGTTCTCCGAAACACCATCACCGATAACGGTGGGGATGGTCTTTACTTGGGCAACCGAAACGACCGGTTCACCGTCGATGCCAACGAGATACGCAGAAACGAGGCTGGAATTGCATACACTCAACAGGATAGGGGAGGCAGTGACGGTTCTGTCACGAACAACACCGTGACGGACAACGCCGGTGCGGGAATCGATCTCGGCACGTCCCAAGTGCCGGACAACGTCGTAGAGTACAATACTGTAACGGGCAACGAAAACGGTATTACGGCCGGAGCCAGAGCTGAAGTCCGTCACAACCATGTGACAGCACCTGATGGGGGCGGAATCGAGGTACAAGGGGCTTCAGTCGTCGCCAATAACACCATCGAAGATGTGGGGTTTGTCGGTATCGATCCGCAAGGTGGTACTGAAATCAAGTACAATGAGCTCACTGACGTTTCCATCGGGATAAGCAGCGAGCGAGACAATCTCGAGATCCACGGAAACGAGTTCACCGGCACGGAAACAGACCTCCGACTTGATAATGCACTCAACGCAAAGATCACGGACAACGAGTTCGCTACCGGAATTATCCTCGTTGACGTTCCAGATACCCTCGACGAAGAGCCACACGAAATGTCTGGAAACACCGTCGGCGGTGACCCGCTCGTCTACGCCGTCGACGAAGACGATCCGACGATCGATGCTGACGCTGGGCAGGTGATTCTCCTCGACGTCACGAACGCTAATCTCGACGGCCTCTCCGTTTCGGACGTCACTGCGGGGATACAGGTCACTCATTCTGAGCAGATTAGTATCACAGACAGTGAGTTCACGGATATTAGTGGGGCATCGCCGACGGTCGGGGAAGATGTCGCTGGAGTGGTCAGTACATGGTACTCATCGGGAGTGACCATTGACGAGTTCGAGATTACAGGCTCGAATAGGGGCGTATACGTGGCCGACAGCGACGGCGTGACGATTACGAACGGATCCGTCATTGATGGTTCACCCGCGATCAATATTGACGGAGAAAACAGCGACGTCGTCATTGAATACAACGAAATCCTTGAAGGTCAGGGATCGCTCGGGACCGTTATCAGTGTTTCTCAAGCTGATGGTCTTTCGATCACTGAAAACGACATCCGGGACGGCTCTCTCGGTATCACACTAAACAGAGCCACCGACGCGACCGTCGCGGACAACGTCATTGAAGATTCGTCTACCGGTGTTCGGTTCGGTCATCAGGCTGCCGGGATTTCGGCTGATATCGGCGATTTCACATTCACGAACAACACGGTCACCGGTAGCGACAGAGACGGCGTGATCGTCGATCGAGGATCGCTGACGGAGAACGTGACGGTTACGGATAACGTCGTGACGAACAGTGGGTTGATCGATAGCCCATCAGTTGACCCCGTGGGCCTCGACCTCGCCATTGACGGGGAGACGGTAACAGTTGCGAATAACTTCATCGCAGACAACGAGGGCGACATCGGCTCTCGCCTCGATATTGAGGGGGAAAGCGTAACTGTCTCGGACAACGTTGTCGCGGATAACGACGTCGACACCGGATTCGATATTCATCTTGACACCACTGATGGAACGGTCGTGTCGAACACTGTCCGAAACAACGGCGATGGACTCGTCGTGACTGGGGAGAGTGCAATCGATGGTGTAGATGTCACTATCACTGAAAATGTCATTGAGGATAACGAAGGGATGGGCCTGACTGTCGGCGGGTTCTATGAAAGCTTCCTGGTTACTGAGAACTCGATAGCCGGTAACGGTGACGGGCTCTTCCATAATCCAGGTGACGATTACATTCTTGATGCGAAAAACAACTGGTGGGGTGCAACTGATGGACCGAGTGGCGGTGTAATCGACAATGAAACAGGTGAAGAGGCAGACGGAAGCGGCGACTCGATCACTATCCGCGATGTATGGTGGTTGGATGACGATTCCGTTAAGTTCGAACCATGGCTCGAAGCTCCGATCGTCGACACCGGCACGCTCTCCGGTACGGTCACCGACGCAGACACCGGTGACCCGATCGCCGACGCGACCGTCGAGGTTCTAGACGGCAGTGTCGTCGTGAACGAGACAACAACTGACGCCAGCGGTAACTACGAGTTCACCCTCGCTGTCGGAACGTACGACGTTGCCGCGAGTACCGACGACTACGAGGAAAGCGTCAACGCTGACGTCGAAATCACCGAAGATGAAGCGACGACCAGTAACCTGTCGCTGTCACTGCTACAGTCTGGGACCATCGAAGGAACAGTCGCCGATACGGATTCCGATCCGGTCGCTGACGCGGAAGTCGAAATCGTCGAACAGGAGGATGTCGGTCAGCCACCCGCCGTCGATGGGTTCACCACCACGGTAGAGACCGACGCGGACGGACAGTTCGAAGCGGAGGTCCCACCGGGCGTCTACCAGTACACGATCACCAGCCCTGGACTCGACGACGTGGTCGAACAGGATATCGAGGTGAACTCAGGTGAACAAATCGATCTCGGAACGGTCGAGATGACAAGCGTCCCGGTCGTCACCGGCGTCGTGACGAACACGGTGACCGACGAGCCAATCCAGGGTGTGACGATCGAATCCAGTTCGCTGGGGGCATCGGAGCCGTTCGACACGGCGGTGACCAACGCCACGGGCGAGTACGTAATCAACGTCCCCGACGAGACGACACAACTCGATTTCAACAGCCCTGGATACATCACCGAAGAAGTCTTCGTCGACGGCCAGGAGATTGACGGAACCGAACAGATCGATGTCGAGCTTACGCGTGAAGACGATCTCGGGACGGTCACCGGTACCGTGACCCGAGAGTCGACCGACGAAACCGTCCAGGGTGTGATCGTCTGGGCGACCGACGGGGACGTGCAGGTCGATGTCGACAGTACCGGTCCTGACGGGATGTACGAACTGGAGGTCGAACCGGGAACGTATACCATCGAGGCGATGGAAGAGAGTGGTCCTGGCGTTCCAGAATCGGGAACCGTTGAGGATGTCGAAGTATCTGCTGGCGACCAAACGACTGCCGACATCGAACTGACTCCGTCTGATCTCACGCCTGCATCGAACGTTTCAGTCTCGATTAATGAGACAGAGAGCGTCCTCGACGTCACTGAAGGCGAGATGATCACCGTCGTTGCCGACATCACGAACACCGGAGACGACCAGACCGAGCAGGACGTTGCACTGGGGGTTCTTTTCGACTCGGCAGACGACGACCTGCTCTACGAGGCAGATCCGCAGTCCGTGACGGTTGGATCGAACGAGACCGAATCAGTGAGTTTCTCTTTCGAGTCGGAACTCGCGTTTGACGGCGCTGACGCTGTTGTCGTTTCGGGCGAGCCGGGAGAGACCGAACCGACCGATACCGACTCGATCCAGCTATCGGTGTCGGAAACGGATGGGGATCCAGCACTCGAGTCGATCACACTCTCGATCGATGAGACGACACTCATCGAGGGTGAAACGACTTTGCCGACCCTGATAGCGACGTTCGACGACGGCTCAACGACGGACATCACAGAGGATGCAGCGTTTACTAGCGACAATACTACTATCGTTTCTACCGACGGGTCGACGCTGACGGCTGAGAGCCCTGGAACGGCAATGGTGACCGCCACCTACGAAGGTGAGACCGATACAGTCGAGATGACGGTCGAAGCCGACGAACAGCCGGAACCCGACCCTGAACTCGAGTTGATCGCACTTTCGATCGACGAGACGACCCTGATCGAAGGATCGGCGACACCCGCGACGGTGACGGCGACGTTCGACGACGGAACGATCGAAGACGTGACCGACGAGGCGAGCCCCGATAGCGACAACACGACCGTCGTCTCCGTCGACGGCTCGACGTTGACAGCTGAGAGCCCCGGAACGGCGACGGTGACTGCCACCTACGAAGACGAAACTGATAGCCTCGAGGTGACCGTTGAATCCGATCAGCCGGAACCCGAGCCTGACCTCGAGGTGCTCGAGGCGACTGTGGTACCGACCCAACTCGAGACCGGTGAGGAGACGACGGTCAACGCGACGGTCGAGAACGTCGGCGACGGCGATGGTGAATTGACGGTTCCCCTCGAGATCAGCGGTTTGGAAGTCGAGAACACGACAGTTACGCTCGATGCAGGCGAGAGCACGGACGTGACGTTCACGCGGACGTTCGAAAGTGCCGGCGAGTTCCAGATCAGTGTCGGTGGTGTCGAGGCTGGCACGATCAGTGTCATTGATGACCCTGACGCGGACATCTTCATCTACGGTGCAGATGTAAACCAGTCTGCTATCCTCCTCGGAGACACCGTCAGCGTCACCGGGGACTTGCTTAACAACGGTGGCACCGGTACCTACGACGTCGATCTGAACGTCGACGGAGAACGCGTCGAAACCAAGAGTGTCGAGGTCGGCCCAGGTGCGATGCCCGGCGCTGTTGACTTCGAGTGGACGCCGACTGAAGCGGACCTGCCTGCTGGAGAAGACGAGATGAACGCCACGATATCGCTCAACGGGTTCGTTGTCGAGACGGTATTTGTCGAAAACCAGTACTTCGACATTCAGGTGATTGCAGCGTCGACGTCGGAAATCGAGCTGATAGAAGGTGAACACGCCTCCGTCGTTGGCAGCATCTACCAAGCTGGTAATGTCGAAGGGACCGAGGAAATCTCGCTCAACGCCACCCACCAGGAGACCGGCGAGACGGAGAGTATCGGTAGCCAGGAGGTAACTCTCTCGCCGGGCTTCTACCACCTCGGCGCGATCAATATCACATTCGAACCAGATGAGGCCGGCACCTACGACCTCGAGTTAGGCGACAGAGACGCCGGAACCGTCGAAGTCGAATCTGCCGAGTCGGACATTCAGGTGATCGCCGCCTCCACCTCAGAGATCGAGTTGATCGAGGGTGAGCACGCCTACGTCATTGGCAGCATCTACCAAGCTGGTAATATCGAAGGGACCGAGGAACTCTCGCTCAACGCCACCCACCAGGAGACCGGCGAGACAGAGCTGATTGACACCCAGGAGGCGACGCTCGAACCGGGCTTCTACCATCTCGGAGCGCTCAACATCACGTTTGAGCCAGATGAGGCCGGTACGTACGACCTCGAGTTGGGCGACAGAAACGCCGGGACTGTCGAGGTCGAACCAGCCGAGTCAAATATCCAGGTGATTGCAGGATCGACGTCGGAAATTGAGCTGATCGAAGGTGAGCACGCGTACGTCGTCGGCAGCATCTACCAGGCCGGTAATGTCGAAGGGACCGAGAAGATATCGCTCAACGCCACTCACCAGGAGACCGGCGAAACGGAGGTGGTCGGGAGCCAGGAGGTGACGCTCTCCCCTGGCTTCTACCACCTCGGCGCGATCAACATCACGTTCGTACCCGATGAAGCAGGAACCTACGACCTCGAACTCGGTGACAGAAACGCCGGAACCATTGACGTCGAACCGGCCGAGTCGGATATTCAGGTAATCGCGGCATCAGTGGCAGACGTCGAGATGCTCCAGACCGAGGAAACCTACGTCATCGGAAGCATCTATCAGTCTGGGAACGTCGAGGGCCCACAAGAGATTGAACTCAATGCCACTCATCGAGGGACCAACGAGACGCACACGGTCGACACCGTCGAAAAAGAGCTCGCACCAGGCTTCTATCATCTGGGGGCGCTCAACGTCACGTTCGAGCCCGAGGAAGCCGGCACCTACGACCTCGAGCTCGGCGACCGGAACGCCGGCTTCGTCGAGGTCGAGCCGGCCGAACCAGATATCCAAGTGATCGCCGCCTCCGCCTCGGAGGTCGAAATCATCCAAGGTGAGGAGTTCTCGGTCACCGGCAGCATCTACAACAGCGGCGACGTCGAGGGCACCGAAACGATCGAACTCACGGCCACGCACAACGAGACCGACGAGACGCACGTCCTCGGGAGCCAAGAGGTGACGGCTGCGTCCAACGTCTCTCACCTCGGCGCGATCAACATCACCGCCGAGTTCGACGAGCCAGGCTACTACGACCTCGAGTTAGGCGACAGAGACGCCGGGTTGATGGCCGTCGAGGAGGCGATCACCGACATCACCGTGATCGCGGCGTCGACAGAGGATATAGAGCTCATTGAAGGTGAGGAAACGTACGTCATTGGAAGCGTCTACCAAGGCGGAAACGTCGAAGAGACAGAAGAAATCTCGCTCAACGCCACCCACCAAGAGACCGGCGAAACGGAGGTTATCGGCAGCCAAGAGGTGACGCTTGCACCCGGCTTCTACCACCTCGGAGCGCTCAACATTACGTTCGAACCCAATGAGGCAGGTACGTACGACCTCGAGTTAGGCGACAGAGACGCCGGAACCGTCGACGTTGAACCTGCCGAGTCAGACATTCAGGTGATCGCCGCCTCCCAATCGGCGACCGAGCTAATCGAGGGTGAAGACACCTACGTCGTCGGCAGTGTCTACCAGGCCGGGAACATTGAGGGGACCGAGGAAATCGCTCTCAACGCCACCCATCAGGAGACCGGCGAAACAGAGGTTATCGGCAGCCAAGAGGTGACGCTCGCCCCTGGCTTCTACCACCTCGGTGCGATCAACATCACCGCTGAGTTCAACCAAGCAGGCATGTACGATCTTGAGCTGGGCGACACTTACGCAGGGTCCGTCGATGTCGAACCGGCCGAATCAGATATTCAGGTGATTGCAGGATCGACGTCGGAAATCGAGCTGATCGAAGGTGAGCACGCGTACGTCGTCGGCAGTATCTACCAGGCCGGTAATGTCGAAGGGACCGAGGAAATCTCGCTCAACGCCACCCACCAGGAGACCGGCGAGACAGAGCTGATTGACACCCAGGAGGTGACGCTCGCCCCTGGCTTCTACCACCTGGGCGCGATCAATATCACGTTCGAGCCTGATGAGGCTGGTACGTACGACCTCGAATTGGGCGATACTTACGCAGGGACCGTCGACGTCGAACCGTCAGAATCGGATATTCAGGTGATAGCCGCCTCCACCTCCCAAATAGAACTAATCGAGGGCGAGCACGCCTACGTCGTCGGCAGCGTCTACCAGGGTGGGAACGTCGAAGGGACCGAGGAAATCTCGCTCAATGCTACCCACAAGGAGACCGGCGAAACGGAGGCTATCGGCAGCCAGGAGGTGACGCTTGCACCCGGCTTCTACCACCTCGGCGCGATCAACATCACCGCCGAGTTCGACCAAGCGGGCACGTACGAATTGGAATTAGGTGACAGATCCGCCGGTACCATCGACGTCGCCGAATCGACGGTTGAGGCGTCGATCGTCGACGTCGCGGGCCACTCGGTCAACTTCGATTCCGATACTGGGTCGGAACAGGTGTACGCGAGCGAGGACGTTCCCGTGACTATCGAGATTGACGCTGACCTCGACCTCGAGACGGTCACCGTGCTGGCGAGTTCACTCGATACAAACTACGTCCGTTCGTTCGAGGCGAGCCATGATGACGGCGAGACGTGGACGGCGACCGTCTCGCTTGCTGACATCCAGGACGACGGCCGTTACGAAGTGTCAGTGGTGGCCGTCGACCGCGTCGGTTCCGCTGGGACCGACATCGCCGACAACCCACTTGTGATCGACCGCGACGCGCCTCGTCTCTCGGCGACCCTCGAGGACGTCGACAGCGAGGGCGCGACGGTAGTCGTCGAGAGCGACAAGCCGCTGGCAGAGCCTCCCGAAGTTGAGGGTGTGTTCACCGCACCCGATAATTCGACCGAAAGCGGCTCAGTCTCAATGCTTCCCGTCAGCGGAAGTGACACTCACTTCACCGGTACGTTCGCCACCGGCGAAACGGGAACCTACGAGATCACGAGCGTCGGTACCGATCGAGCCGGAAACGAAGGAAGCGACAATGCGTCAGTCACCGTCGACACCCGATTCACACTCGGCGATGGCGTCATCGAGATCGATGGCACCGGAACCGCAATCGAGTTTGATGTCGCTGACGACACCGACGAAGCGGTCCTTACTCAGGACCTGTTCGCCTCACTGTCGGAGACGACGGCCAACGCAAACCTAGACGACGGCCAACTTGGGGCCGGCTTCATCACCGCTGATCTCGACAACCTGCTCGATTACTACCTCGAGGAGGGCACCGTCGAGAGCGCGTCGATCTCGATGGCAATCGACGAAGACGATCTTGACGGCGCGTCGGTCGATGACGTCGAGTTGCAGTACTACGACGACACGAGCGGAAGCTGGACGACCGATCCCGTTATCGACTCGTCCGTCGAGTACGACGGTAGCGATCCGTTCCTGACGGCCTCCGTCACCGGGTTCTCGACGTACGGTGCGTTCGTGCCTGACACGGAGCCGCCGGAGATCACGGTCGACACACCCGTTGACGGCCAGGTATTCGATGCTGGCACCGAGACCGTTCAGCTCCGTATCGAGTACGAAGACGCGCTCACCGATGTCAACTCGAGTTCCGTTCGCCTCGAGATCGATGGTGTCGATCGTACCGACCACGAAAACACCTCGATCACCTCGTCGGCAGTCGAACATACGCTCTCCGTCGAGGACGGAACCACCTACGACGTGCGGCTCTCTGTCGCCGATGACGCAGACAACAAAGCGACACACGAGCTGTCGTTCGAGGTCGATTCACCGTCTACTGGATCGTCCAGCGGTGGGAGTGGGTCATCCACACCGGCACCTGACGACGATACGTCCGCAGCTGATGATGACAAAGCGTCCGTTCCGGATGATGACGATGGCTCCGTCGCTGACGACGGCAAGCCCGTGTCCGACGATGACTCTGCATCTGACGGCGATGAGGTCGAGTCCGACGATGGCTCCGTTGCTGACGACGATGGTGACACCCCGATCGATACCGATGATGAATCAGCGGTAGACGATGACTCTGATAGCGTTCCTGGCTTCGGAAGCGGGATCGCAGTTCTCGCAATATTGCTCGCTGTTGCGCTGGTGTCGCGGCATTCTGTCAGTCGGTTATAGTCTGTCCGTCGACATTCCGACACGATATATATCACGGCACGCTACATTCAGAGAGCCGTGGCCCAGGAGTTCACAACGCTGCACGCGTTCAGCCTCGTACTCATTGGTCTCCTGAATTTCATGCTTGCAGTGGTGGTCCTTCGTACTCGGTCGAAAGCCGATGTGCTTCCATTGAGCGCCTTCTTTGCCGGGATCGCTCTGTGGACAATCCCACAGGGGTTCCTCCTCGTCGAAACGGATCCGACTGTCGGATTCGTGCTCGCGAAAACCGTCGATTCGGGTGCCGTTATCATGTCAACTGGACTGTTTCACTTCGCACTCTCGTACGCCGGACGACAAAACTGGCTCTCTCTGCGCCGACTTGGAGCACTCTATCTCATCACCACTGGGTGGATCGTCCTGACGTGGACGAACCCAACTCACGGGCTGATGCACGATCCGACGCAGTTTACCGAAATGCTCCTTCCGATCGAAGCGTATCAGAACCCGATCTACTGGCTCTACGTGTTGTACAATTGGGGGCTCTCGGCCGGTGGAATATACTTGTTCTTCCTCGAGTATCTCGACGCTCGAGGAAGCGGAGTCTATCACAAGCAGGCACAGTTGGTCGTGTTGGCACCGCTCATTCCGGGACTCGCCAACGTTCTCGCCCATAACGAAGTAACGGAGATTAATTACTCTGTTTGGGGATTTGGCCTGACCGGGATCCTAATACTCGTCGCCCTGTACCGGTATCGCTGGCTGGATCTCGTCCCGATCGCCCGCGACACCGTCATCGATGGGATGCGAGACGGCTACCTCGTTGTTGATGACGAACAGCGGATTGTCGACCGCAATCCAGCGGCGCAGTCGCTGCTTGATGACGAGAACGCGGTTGGGAAACCGATCGATGCCGTCCTGCCGGAATGTCTCCCACTCTTCGAGGGGACTGCACAGGAACTGACGTTCGACAGAAACGATGTGATTATCGATGCGAGCGTCTCTGCGGTTGGTGACGACCGGACTGCTGGAGTCGTACTGACTCTCCGGGACGTCACCGAGCAGCGTCGGGCTGAAAAACGGTTTCAGGCGCTTATCGAGAACGTCTCCGACGTGGTTACTGTGGTCGAGGAGGACGGGACCATCACGTATACCAGCCCCTCGATCGAGACTGTACTCGGCTATCAACCCGAGGATCGAATCGGCGAGTCACTGTTCCGAATCGTTCACACTGACGATCGCCCCACCGCTGTCGACGAGTTCAATGCGCTGTGTGAGGGACCACGAACGGAGACGCGATTCGAGTACCGTGTCCGCCATCGCGACGGGAGCTGGCTCGTCTTCGAGGGAGTCGCCGTCGACTTACGTGACAACGATATTATCAGTAGCATCGTGATCTATTCCCGTGACGTCACCGAGCGAAACGACCGGGAACGCGAACTCGAACGAACGAATCGGCGACTGGAGGAGTTCGCCGGTGTGATCAGCCACGACCTTCGAACACCGCTGGAGCGGGCTCAAATGTATGTGCGATTCGCAGAGGCGTCCGCAAGCCACGACGATTTCCAAGCGCTCCACGCCGCTCACCAGCGGATGGAACAGATGATTACGAATCTGCTCACGATGGCACGAGCCGGAGCAACGCTCACGGATCCGTCGCCAGTCGAAATCGAGTCGGTAGTTGTCGAAGCGTGGGAAGTGACGCGGACTGATGATGCAACGCTCGAGTATGATCTCGACGATGGCTGGACGGTTATGGGAGATCGCGACCAGTTGCTTCACGTCTTCGAGAACCTCTTTCGAAACAGTATCAAACACGGTTCGAGACGCGATCGAAACTGCAGTTTTGCTACGGACAGCCCCACTGATGATGGCCGCGAGATATTTTCTGCGGACGAAGAGCCTACAATAACTGTTAGCGTTAGTCATCTTGACCAGGATTCCGACCAAGGGTTCGTTGTCGAAGACGATGGAGTCGGTATCCCAGTACAACAGCGCGAGTTCGTATTCGAGCGTGGGCACACGACCAGCCAAGATGGTGCCGGGTTCGGCCTCGCAATCGTCCACGACGTGATCGAGGCTCACGGGTGGCAAATTGAACTTCGAGAAGGAATCGACGGTGGTGCCCGGTTCGAAGTCACCACACGTAGTTGAACCGTCCATTGATCGATCGCGCGTCCACGACGCCAGACGGATCCACGGCGCGTTCTCGATCGCTAAGCGCTCGGTACCGGAAGCACAACCGTCACCTTCGTCCCTCGCGGCTCGACCTCCGTCACGTCGATCGAGCCGTCAGATCGTCTGATAGCCCAATACACGAGCCACAGCCCGAGGCCACTCCCATGATACAGAGCGTCGATCGCTAGTCCGGTTTCCAGAACGTCGCGATCCATCTCCGACAGCCCCGGGCCGTCATCGATGACGCTTATCTCTACGGTGTCTCCGTCTGTTCTTACGCGTAGCTCGACAGAGGGCTCCTCGCGATCGTTGTGGATGATCGCGTTGCGGACCAACTCCCCGATCGCCTTCTCTATATTAACTGTCGCCGAGGTCACGACACGCTCCGGTGTCTCAACCGCCATCTCCGCAGTAAGATCAGAGACCTCGATCTCGTCGGCGACGGATCGGGCCATTTCCGTGATATCGATCTGCTTCATCTCCGGTTCGTCGCTGAGCAGGTCAGTGATCGCCCGTGACTTTTCACCCGTCGTCATCAACGCGTCTGCGTGGGTGACGATTTCGTTGGCCGTCCCAGCGGTCTCTCCAGAGCTCTGCGAGCGAATCTGATCAGCCAGCCCTCGAATCACTGTCAGGTCGTTTCGGAGATTGTGCCGGAGGATGTTATCCATCACGCGCAGCTGTCGTGTTCTCTCTTTGAGGTCTGTCACGTCCCGGCAGATTGCGATCGTTCCGGTGAGCTCGCCGTCCTCGTCGTAGTACGGGTACCGCCTCGTGTCGAAGATAGCCGCCTTGTCGGACTCTTCGAACTCCGGATGAATTGAGTAGCCGATCCCTGATTCGGTTTCGATCGTCTCTTGTTTTTTCCGATTGATCCTTTCCGCTGCCTCCGTATCCATAAACGAAAACTCGTCAGTTTCGAGCAGTTCCTCCTCAGAAAGGCCAGCGAATTCCGTCAGCGCCTCGTTTACCAGCTCGAACTTTCCTCTCTCGTCCTGCAGCATGATCGGATCCTCCAGCCGCTGGACAATATCGCGGTGTCTTTTGAGCCGATCCCGCAACTCCTTGCGTTCGGTCACGTCCGTCTGAACCGCGACGTACGCCATGATTTCACCCCCATCGTCGGTAATCGGTGCGATCGTCTGGTAGGCGGTGTACTGCGCCCCGTCTTTGCGGCGGTCGACGATCTCGGCCTCCCAGATATCGCCTGCTGTGATCGTCTCATGCATCCGTTCGTAGTACTCTTCGGACATCTCGCCGGACTGTAGAATATCGGGCGTTTCACCGAGCATCTCGGCCTGCTCGTAACCGGTAATCTCCTCACAGGCGGGGTTGACGTACTCGATTTCCAAGTCCGGGCCGGCTATAAATATCCCGTGACCGGACGCTTCGACAGCCTGTTTGAATCGGCGGAGTTTCTCGGTTTTCGACGTTAGCTCCAGCGATTGGTTTCGGAGCCGAAGGAGCGCCCGAATACGCCACTCGAGTTCGATCTGCCGTATCGGAAGCGAAACGATCTCGTCGATCGCCGTTTGGAAGACGTTGTCCGCGAGTTCGCCCCGATCGGCCTCAATAATTCCCTCGCGGGTCTCTGGCACCAACAGCAGCACCGGCAACAACACCGGTTTGGCGTCCGATTTGACCGTCTGAAGCTTGTGTTTGAACTCTTTGAGGGCAGTTCGATCGACGATACAGAGATCGAACTCCCCCGCCGTCACTGGTTTGTCGTCGTCGGCGAGCCGGTAGGTGTCGTGTTCCGTTAGCCACTGTTTGAGGACGCGCTCGTTTCCGCTGTCGCCGACGAGCGGATAGATGCGCGGGGACTTCGAACGTGGTTCCTGTATTTCACTCATCTGCTTTGGTTCACGCTATGTCCCACCTGTTTGCCAGTCCGGCGTCCCGGTCAAGACACCGCGTAGATCGGAGAGCTCTTGGCCGATACGCAGTCCATCTTCCGTGATGTCGAGTGTCCGGAGCCCCGTTTCGACGTCGCTAGACCGCATCTTGAGCACCCCGATTACTTTCTGTAATTCACCGCGATATTCGACGTGTTGAAGGACGATGATGCCGTCTGCGAGATGGCTCACCTGCTGTTCTGTTGCCCGGAACTCGCCCGTGATCTGATGGACTTCGTTCGTGATAACCCCGGTCACGTTCATATTGCGGAGGTACCGACCAATCTTGATCAACTGGCGTGTGGTATCGGTCCCGGGTTCCTGGAACGCGCGTTCGTAGCCGCTGATGCCATCGATCATGACGATCTCGGCTCCGTCCTCCTCGACCTCGGTTCGAAGTCGATGGGTGAATCCATCGATCGATAGCTCGTCTGGGCCGATCTCCTCTATTACCAGCGCCCCGTCGTCGATCATTCTCTCGATGGGGATACCGACGGCTTCTGCCCGATCGAACATTGTTTTTCGGCCTTCCTCGAAGCTGTACAGCACGGACCGTTTGTCGTTGCTTGCGGCTTCGGATATGAATTGCAGCCCCGTAGTCGTCTTTCCGGACCCGGTCGGGCCGCTCAAGAACGTGACCGTGCCCGTCGCTATCCCGCCGTTGAGGAGGCTGTCAAGCTCGGAAACGCCCGAAGAAAGCGTGTCCGTCTCTCCATCCCGTCGATGGCGGGTCGGATCGAGCCGCGGCCACACCTGTATTCCGCCGTCGTCTATGGTGACGGTGTGGGGCCCCTTCCATGACGAGGAACCGCGGAACTTCGAGATCCGCAACGTCCTGTGACCTGCCTCGAGATCGAGATTGATAACGGTATCCGCCAAAAACTGGAGGTCATCGTCGGGGATGGACGGTGCCGCCTGCGATGTTAACAGCACGGTCGCGCCTTTTGCTTTGAGGAAATCGAGCAGGCTCAGAATCTGTGTCCGAAACTGCCGTTTGTCGGGCGCGAGATGTCTCATGACGGTAACGGGGTCGATCATCACGCGCTCCGGCTCGGCCGCGTCGACCTTCTGGCGGATCGCCTCAACGATCGACGGCTGTTCGACCTCGCCCGATCGAAAGAGGGTGTACGTGGAGTCTGTCTGAAACTCCTTGCCCGACGGTGAGAGGTCGAGAAACTCGATTGTGTCGGTATTCAGCCCGAAACTGTCGGCCGTCGCTTCGAGATATACCGCTGGCTCACCAAGGTTGATATAGAGATTTGTCGCGTCTGGATCTGCCGTCGTCGTCAAAAAGTGCAAGCCGAAGATCGTTTTTCCTGCACCGGGTGCGCCTCTGACCAGCGTCGCGGAGTTCGGCAGTAGTCCGCCCTTGAGTATATTGTCCGCCCTCGGAACTCCCGTTTCTATCCGTGAGTCTGTCATAGATGTCCTC
>LKMK01000005.1 GCA_001563805.1 Natrialbaceae archaeon B1-Br10_E2g2 | reverse complement strand
TCCTCGCCGCTCCGTCGGGACGCCGCCCGCGTCTTCGCGACCCTGGTCGCACCGGCGCTCGGCGGCGGGGTCGTCGCCGTCGCGCTCGCCTGGGCGCTCGCCGAACCCGTACTCGCGGCGGATCCCGCGGCTGCGCTCGAGGGGGTCGCGCCGGCGTCGGTCGTCGCACTCGCCGGAGCGGTGCCGCCGTTCGCGCTCGCGGCAGGGGTCCTGGCCGTCGGACTGTTCTCGCTGGCGTCGATTTCGATCGCCGTCGTCGGGTTGCGCGTGGTTCGCATCGTGCCCCAGCAGGCGATCGGCGCGGCGCTCGCGGCCGGAACGATACTGGTCCTGGCAGCCGGCCTCGCGGTCGTCGGCCGGGTCGAACTGGCCATCGCGACGGCAGCCGGGGCGTTCGTCGTCTGGGACGTCGGCGAGTACGGCGACGGGATACGCCGAGAGCTCGGCACCGGGGCGACCACCGTCCGGGCCGAGTTCGTCCACCTCGGCGGCTCCCTGCTCTCGGGACTCGTGATCGTCGGCGGAACGATCGGCCTCTACCGGTGGGCCACGGTCGACGCGTCGGTGACGGATCCCGCGTACGCGGCCCTCGCGGTCGTGAGCGGGCTACTCGCGGTCGTCCTCGTCGCGTGGGCCCTCCGCGGCTAGTCGTGGCGCTTCCGTCTTGCAAAACGTTTTGTTCGGTCCCATGCCTCTCTGTGCCATGGAACGGATTCCACTGTCGAACTCCGCGTTCGAGGGAGACAACAACGCCTACCTCTTCGCCGACGGCGACGAGGTCGTCATGGTCGACACCGGCGACTGGATGGCGACGACTCGCGAGCAACTCGAGGCCGCGTTCGCCGATCGGGGCCTCTCGTTCGCCGACGTCGACCGGATCTTCCTCACTCACTGGCACCACGACCACGTCGGGCTGGCCGGCGAGATCCAGGCCGAAAGCGGCGCGATGGTGTACGCCCACGCCGCCGACGCACCGTTGATCGAGGGCGACGAGGACGCCTGGGCCGACCTCAAGGACCTCCAGGAGGCGTACTTCGAGTCGTGGGGGATTCCGGAAGCAGGCCGCGAGGTGTTGCGCGAGCTGATGATCCACGGCGGCGTCTCGATGGAGTTCCCGGAGATCACGGCCTTCGAGGATGGGGCGACGTTCACGATCAACGGCACCGAACTGAGGGCCGTCCACACCTCCGGCCACGCGGCCGGGCTCTGCATCTTCGAGTTCGAGAACGACGACGGGCTGGACGTCCTCTCGGGCGACGCCCTGCTGCCAGTCTACACCCCCAACGTCGGCGGGGCGGACGTCCGCGTCGACCAGCCGCTCGAGAAGTACCTCCGGGCGCTCCAGGGGATCGTCGACGCCGACTACGACCGCGCCTGGCCGGGCCACCGCGACCCCATCGACGACCCCGCCGAACGCGCGGCCTACATCATCCACCACCACGAGGAACGATCCTACCGGGTGCTCGACGCGCTCGACCGGCTGGGTCCCTGTGACACCTGGACCGTCAGCGCCGACCTCTTCGGCGACCTCGAGGGCATCCACATCCTCCACGGCCCCGGCGAGTCCTACGCCCACCTCGAGCACCTAGAACGCGACGGCACCGTCGTCCGAGATGGCGACGAGTATCGACTCGCCGACGGCGTCAGTGACCGGCTGGCGGCGCTGGACGAGGAGCGCTGGGAACTCGAGTATTAGCTCTGGAGTCGTCAGTCGGCCATCGACGGCACCGCCACGCGCTCGAGGGCACCCTCGACGACGGCGGCCGGATCGACGCCGCGGACCTCGGCGTCGGTCGTCAACACGAGTCGGTGATCGACCACCGGGTGGACCACGGCGTGGACGTCCTCCGGCGCGACGTAGTCTCTGCCGGCGATCGCCGCCCGTGCTCGGGCCGCCTCGAACAGCCGCTGGACGCCGCGCGGGGAGACGCCGACCTCGACGCGGTCGTCCTCGCGGGTCGCCCGGGAGACGTCGACGATGTACTCGCGGAGCCTCGGGTCGACGGTGACCGACTCGGGCACCGACTGGACGGCGAGGACGGTTTCGCGGTCGACCACGCGATCGACCGTCGGCGTCCGCGACCGACGGCTCGCCCGGCGGTCGATCAGTTCGATCTCGCCCATCCGGTCGGGGTAGCCCAGTTCGGTTTTGACCATGAATCGGTCGATCTGGGCCTCCGGCAGCGGGAAGGTCCCCTCCTGCTCGACGGGGTTCTGCGTCGCAACGACGAAAAACGGCTCCGGCAGCGGGCGCGTCTCGCCGCCGACGGTGACCTGCCGTTCGCCCATCGCCTCGAGCAGCGCAGCCTGGGTCTTCGGCGGCGCACGGTTGATCTCGTCGGCGAGGACGACGTTGGCGAAGATCGGCCCCGCCTCGAACGAGAACGTCCCGGCGTGCTCGTCGTAGACGTGCGTGCCCGTCACGTCCGCCGGAAGCAGGTCGGGGGTGAACTGGATCCGGCTGAACTCGAGGCCGAGCGCCGTCGCCAGCGACCGCGCGGTGAGCGTCTTCCCGGTGCCGGGGACGTCCTCGAGCAGGACGTGGCCCTCGGCGACGATGGCCGTCAGGATCGTCTCGAGCCGCCTGCGGTCGGCGATCACGGCGCCGCGGAGCTCCTCGAGGACGGTCTCGGCCGTCCCGGCGGCCTCGGAAACGTTCATGCCTCGTGGCACTTCCGCGAGCGCCAAATAGCGTTCGGCTCCTCGCATCGCGTGGACTGAGTTCGGTTACACAACCATACGGTGTCGGTCGCCCCTGTAGCAGCTTCGGGAACCGGTCGACTCGACGAAGAGACCGGGGGAGCTTTGGTTCCACCGTCAACTAGTAGCAGGTATGCGTACGCGAGTCCGAGCGCCGTGGAGGTGTCGGCGGTGATCGAGGAGGTCGACGAGTTGCTCGAGGAGATCGGGTTCGATCCCGAGACGAGCGTACTGACCCATCGCCAGGCACAGGTGCTCAGCTTGCGCGAACGCGGCATCTCACAGGCCGACATCGCCGACGAACTCGGGACCTCGCGGGCGAACGTCTCGTCGGTCGAGTCGAGCGCTCGCGAGAACTTACAGAAAGCCCGCGAGACGGTCGCGTTCGCGGAGGCGCTCCGGGCGCCGGTTCGCGTCCGCGTGCCGGCGGGAACGGACCTCTACGACGTGCCCCAGCTCGTCTACGAGGCCTGTGACGACGAGGGCGTCAAGGTCGACTACACGGCACCCGATCTGATGAAAGTCGTCAGCGACGCCGCCGGCTCGGCCGTCTCCGGACGAAAGATCGCGACGCCGCTAATCGTCGGGGTGACCTCGGAGGGAATGGTCCGGGTTCGACATCAGGATCGCGAGTAGTCGGGGACGAGGCGACGAGGGCGCTCCGGTCGGTCAGTCGGCCGTCAGCGAACAGCTCCCCTCGTAGCTCGCGTCGGCGACCGACTCGATCGCGGGGTCGTCGCCACAGACCGGACACGCCGGGTTCGAGCGGATCTCGACGGTCTCGAAAGTCATGTCCATCGCATCGTAGAGCAACAGCCGGCCCTCGAGCAGGTCGCCCGTCTCGAGGAGGACCTTGACGGCCTCCGTCGCCTGGATGCAGCCGACGGTGCCGGGGAGGACGCCGAGGACGCCGGTGGTCGCACAGTCGGGAACCGTCCCCGGTTCGGGCGCTTCGGGGAAGAGACAGCGGTAACACGGCGGCGAGTCGCCGTCGTCGGCCGCGTCGGGCTCGCTCGAGCGGTCGTTCGTGAACGTCGTCACCTGGCCCTCGAACCGGTAGATCGCGCCGTGACAGAGCGGCGTCGAAGAGAGCACGCAGTAGTCGTTCAGCAGATATCGGGTCGCGAAGTTGTCGCTGGCGTCGAGGACGACGTCGTAGTCGTCGACGAGCCTCGCCACGTTGTCGGGCGTGAGACGCGTCTCGTGGACGTCGACGTCGACGTCCGGGTTGAGCGCCGCCACGTAGTCGGCGGCGCTGTCGGCTTTCGGCCGCCCGACGTCCGCGTCGGCGTGGACGATCTGTCGCTGCAGGTTCGATCGCTCGACGACGTCATCGTCGACGATCCCCAGCCGACCGACGCCGGCGGCCGCGAGGTACTGGATCGCCGGCGAGCCGAGGCCGCCCGCACCGACGACGAGGACGCTCCCCTCGAGCAGCCGCTGTTGGCCCTCGGGACCGATCTCGTCCATGATGACGTGTCTCGAGTAGCGATCGAGTTGGGTCGCATCGAGGCGAAGGTCGCTCATAGGTCGTCCTTCGAGAGAGCGCGAGAAAAGTCCGCGGGTCGGTTCGGATCCAACGACGGGCCACGGCCGCCCCCACGTGGACGGGACAGTCCGAAGCCCGAAAAGCGGCCCGCCGGAGTTGTCGCGTGGTATCGGGTCACAAAGATGAGGCAGTCCTTTCACCCACCCCAACGGTTTAGTAGTATGCTGCACATTCACACACCTATGGCATCCTCACCCAACGGTGCCGGTGACGACGTGTTCGATCAATTCCTCGCGGACCGCGGTCATACGGTAGAACGAGTCGGGTGGGAACGGGAGTATAACAAGAAGCAGTGTCCCGAGTGCGGCGGACTCCACGATACGTCCGCCAGCTGCTGTACCGTCTGTGGCTGGGAACCGACGCCGTAACCGCTCAGTGCCGTCGGTTCGCTCGAGTCCGCACGCTATCTCGGAACGCAGACAGGGGTCTAACGGGCGAATCGAACCACGTTCTGAAAAGCGAGTACGGCCGATGGCGACGACGTCAGCACCTATTTTTGCGCCAGCGTTCGATACAATTATAACTACTCACTCCCCAGTACTGTATCAGGTGCAACGATGCCGGAATGCCAGAACTGCGGCGCTTTCGTGACGGACGCCTACGCACGGGTGTTCACTCCACGTGGAGTGGACGAGCCGCGTGTCTGTCCGGAGTGTGAAGACAAGATCCGCGACGGCGCCGACGTCCGAACAGCCCGCTCCCCCCGAAACCAGTAACCTCCCCACGGAATCCTGGCGGTCTCCACACAGTCGGCGGGACGGTCCCGTCGAGTTTTCGTCACCGACGGCAGCATCGGATTCCCCCGAATCCCCGAAACCGGCGCGTCTCCCGGGCGTTTGTCGAGGAAAACCCACGTGACTTATGAGTATCGCGCTCTTGAACAGCTACAATGGCTACCACGGAGACGAAGGTGACCCGGTTGTTCGGTGGTCCGGGCAGCGGGAAGACGACTGCCTTACTCGACCACGTCGAAGAGATCCTCGAGCGTGACGGCGTCACGTTCCGGGACATTCTCGTCGTTTCCTACACCCGAGCGGCCGCACAGGAAGTTCGCGAACGACTCGCCGACCGACTCGACGAGAGCCCACGGGCACTGCAGGGCAACGTCTGTACCATGCACGCCAAGGCGTACGATCTCCTCGATCTCTCTCGAAGCGACGTTATCGGCGAATCCGACAAAGAGGAGTTCTGTGAGGACTTCGGCCTCGAGTTCGAAGACGAGTACTCCGGTGCTGGCCGACGCACCGCCCGCTCGACGACGATTGGGAACAAGATCATCGCCACCAGCCAGTGGCTCCAGCGAACCCGCCGCGACGTCGCCGACTGGTACGACGTCCCCTTCCAGTGGGACGTCGAGGAAGTAAGACTGCCGCCGGAGATCGATCCGAACGCTCAGGAAGGAAATAAATACACCCCGACCTGGCCCTCCGACGACGATCGGATCGACGTCCCCGAAGCGATCCGCGGCTGGCGATCCTACAAGGGCGAGCAGGGCAAGATCGGCTTCGCCGACATGTTAGAGCGCGTCAAACAGCGCTCGCTCGTCCCGAACGTCGACTACCTCGTCATCGACGAGTTCCAGGACATCACGACCCTGCAGTACGCCGTCTACGAGGAGTGGAAACCCCACGTGTCGGAGGTCCTGATCGCCGGCGACGACGACCAGGTCGTCTACTCCTGGCAGGGGGCCGATCCCGCACTCTTGCTCGAGGAGGAGGTCGACGAGGACGTCATCCTGCCGAACTCCTACCGGCTGCCCTCGAACGTGCTCAACGCGGTGAACAAGGAGATTCGCCACATCGAGCAGCGCCAGGACAAAGACCTCAACCCGCGCAAGGAAGGCGGGAGCGTCGAGGCCCGACGGAACGCGTCGATGCTCGACGTCGTTCGGATGGTCCGGCAAACCCTCGTCGAGGGCGACGGGACGATCATGGTGCTGTTCCGGGCGCGCTACCAGATGTTCCAGTTCATCGACGAGTTCATCACCGAGGGCGTCCCCTTCAGCTCGCTGACCGACCAGCGGATGTGGACCGATCGGCTCACCGACTACGTCAGAGCCGTCGAAGCGATCGACGCGGGCGAGGACGTCACCGGCCTGCAGGCCCGCCGGCTCGCCGACATGCTCCAGGACTCGGCGTTCGGCACCAACGAACGCGACGAGCTGTTCGACGCTATCGACGACCACCAGGAAGACGCCGGCATCGACGACCTCGAGGAACTCGTGATCCCCCGCGAGGTCATCGAAGACCACGCCCCGTTCATGCCGGGTCCCGCCTCGGCGGCGGACATGGTCCGGAAAGTGACCAACTTCCAGAAAAAGAGCGTCCGATCGTACTTCGCGATCGGCGAGTACAGCCGGATGCCTACCGACCGCGTCCGCGTGGGCACGATCCACTCCGCGAAGGGCCGCGAGGCCGACCACGTCATCGTCGGCACCGACCTCACCGAGAAAGTCGTCGAACAGATGGTCGCCACTGTCGACGACCCCGAGAACATCCCCGGCTGTGAGGAGTTCACCAAGACCACCTCGCCCGTTCCCGTCCTCACCGACAACGAACGGCGGGTCTTCTACGTCGGTATGTCGCGTGCTCGAGAGCGTCT
The DNA here is from genome assembly GCA_001563805.1 of Natrialbaceae archaeon B1-Br10_E2g2. Classification (GTDB taxonomy): domain Archaea; phylum Halobacteriota; class Halobacteria; order Halobacteriales; family Natrialbaceae; genus Natrarchaeobaculum. The sequence goes on along the minus strand of LKMK01000005.1, from coordinate 25,641 downwards.
GACCCTCCTCGAGAACCTGGTCGACGGCGCTCCGACCCTGCCGATCGACGTCCTGCTCAACAACGAGTTGACCGACGCGACCCTGGAGGAACTCGTCGAAGACGCCCAGCGGCCACTCGAGGCCGAGGAAGTCGAAGCCGAAGCCCCGTAAGCCGTGCCCGAGGCGGTTCACACACACCTCGAGTCCGCCCTCGTCGACGAACTCGCCAGTCGCGACGCCGCGGCGTTCGTCCACGTCGGCACTCGAGGCGACCCCGACGTCCGGTACTGTACGCCGGTCGAAAGCCGCGATAACGGCGCGGCCGGCCGAACCGTTCACGCCGTCGCGTTCGATCCCGACCGCGAGACGTGGCTGTCCCACTCGAGCGAGTCGACTGCCCACCCCGCCGAGGCGCTCGCGGCCGCCCTCTCGGACAGCGGGCTCGCCGGCACCGTCCTGACGCCGCCACGAATCCCTCACGATGCCGCGCTCTTTCTCGAGCAGGCGGGCTTTGCGCTCGCCTCGACGGAGGTCCTCGAACGGGCTCGGGCGACGAAGACGGAGGTAGAACGCGACCGGATCGCGGCCGCACAGCGGGCCGCGAGCGCCGGCATCCGGCGTGGGGCCGAACTGCTCGCCGAGGCGACCGTCGACGCCGACGGGCGTCTCGAGGTCGGCGGGAGGGAGCTGACCCCCGAGCGGCTTCGGATCGCGATCGACGAGGCGATCGTCACGGCGGGTGCGTTCCCCGCCGGACACACGCGGATCGAGTCGGGGTCCGACGGGGCGCTCCTGGCGGGTGAACCCATCGAACTCTCGGTCGCCCCGCGAGAGCCGGGCGGCTACCACGGCGCCCTCGTCCGGACGCTCGTCGTCGAGGGCGAGGGCGGCCCCGAGCGCCGTGCCCACGTCGGCGTCACCCACGCCTTTCGCTCGAGCGAGGCGATGCTGACGGCCGACGCCCACTCGGTGACCGCCGTCGAGGCGGACCTCGAGGCCGAGGTCCGCGCGTTCGGCGTCGTCGGCGAGGGGAACGTCGAAACCGACGTCTCGGGTGTCGGCCTCGAGCCCCACGAGCCACCCGTCGAGGGGAGCGACGAGGTCGGCCCGGGCAGCGTCGTCCGACTCGAGGCGGCCGGCCGCGTCGACGGCGCCCGCGTGCGAGTTACCGACGTGCTCGTCGTCGAGGACACCGGCGTCGAGTGGCTCGCGGCCCCCTCCCGGTCGCTCGAGCCGACGGCGCTGCTCGAGTGACGCGACCGGCGGTTCATACGGTTTACTGGACGTCATTTCCGGCGCAACCGCGACCTAAACGGCGGTTGCGCCGGTACATCGGTACAGGAATCCGTATCAGTCCTGTCGATCGTAGGCCGTTTCGCGATCCGCATCGAGCACGAACGGTCCCTCCTCTGGCGTCAGTTTGGTCACGGTTGCAGCGCGGAGGACGTACGAGGTGAGAACTGCGTACGGCGCGAGTGCGATGGTGTACGCGAAGCTGATGAAGACCGAAAGCGGCGTGTAGCCGAGCAGCGAGACGTCGGGAAAGAGCCCGGTGTCGAGTGCGAGCAGGACGTACGAGATGAAGACGATGATCGGGAGCGAGACCGTCAGCAGCGTCGTCGAGAGGTCGGAGAGCTCGAGCTTGTAGTAGAGGGTCTTGAAGTACTCGCGACAGACCATGAGCTTGTGCAGCGTGTCCATGATGTCCTCGAGCACCGCCCGTTCGTCGGGGCTGAGTTGCTCGTCGTACTTCGTGAGGATCCGCCGCGTCTGGTAGAGTTGCCACGAGGAGTCGTAGTTCAACCCGGTCAACAGTTCGTCCGTCGAGCCGTTCGGGACGCGCTCGAGGGTGGTCAGCACGCTCTCGGTGTTCGTGTGAATGTCCGCGCGGAGCCGATCGACGTCGCGGCGGTACGCCTCGCTGCCACCGAACTCCTGGAGTTCGTCCGCCCGCTGCTTGATCGACTGCAGGACGACGGCGGTGAACTGCCCCGGTCGTGCGGGGCTGACCTCGACGATCCCGCGGTCCTCGATCGCGCTCTGGAAGTCGATGGTCGTCTCGACGCGTTCGGACTGGTCGCCGAGCGAGGTGAGTTCCTGGGAGATGCTGACGGCGGCGATCGAGACCACGATCGAGACCAGCAGGATCGTTCCCGAGAGCAGCGTGTTGAACACCGTCTGGACCATCGTCGTCTCGGCCAGCAGCTCCTGATACTGGATCGGCCAGAGTCCGCCGAGGACGAGCAACGTAACGAAGACGGTTCCGAGCAAGGCGGCAGTGACGCGTTCGCGGTTGCCATCGAACAGGATCCACTGTGTGAGTCGGTTCTCGCTCGAGCGGTCGATCCGTCTGCCCGGCGTGGCGACCCAGTTCCGGGCGGACTGAAACAGGGAGTCTCCGTCAGCCATCGATGGTCCGACAGGGCCGACGACCAAATAGGCTCCACCGGGAACTGCGGCCATTCACGTTCCACCGGGAACCGCTGCCCGCCTGCCTGGGCTGGGCGACAGTCGACCCGCGCCACGAGCAACTCGGCGACCGGCCCCTCGGGTCAGGGCCTCGAGCGGACCCGGAACGGCTTTCCGCCGTCGCCCATCACTCCCGGGTATGTTCACGGGAATCGTCGAGGAGACCGGTGAGATCGTCGCTCGAGAGCGGACCGACGACGGCCTCCGGCTCCGGATCGGGGCCGACGAGGTCGCGACGGGGCTCGAACACGGCCAGAGCATCAGCGTCAGCGGCGCCTGTCTGACGGTCGAACGATTCGAGGAGCGCGAGGCGCGAAGCGCCTCGGAACGGTCGAGCGGTGACGAACCGCGAGTGGAGCGCGAGGCGCGAAGCGCCCCTGACCGGCCGAGCGATGACGAACCTGGGGGCGGGTGGTTCGAGGTCTTCCTCGCGACCGAGACCGTCGAGCGCACCTATCTCGGCGACCTCGAGGAAGGCGACGTCGTCAATCTCGAGCGGGCGATGCCCGCTGACGGCCGCTTCGACGGCCACGTCGTCCAGGGGCACGTCGACGCCGTCGCGACCGTCTCGAACGTCGAATCCGTGGAGGAAGACTGGTTCTTCGAGTTCGACCTCCCGGAAAGCTACGACCAGTACGTCGTCGAGAAAGGCTCGATCACGCTCGATGGAATCAGCCTGACCGTGGCCGACCTCGATAAGCGGGCCGGGACCGTCACCGTCGCTATCATCCCCACGACCTACGAACTCACGACGCTCTCGGAGAAGGACGTCGGCGATCCCGTCCACCTCGAGGTCGACGTGCTCGCGAAGTACGTCGAACGGCTGCTCGAGGCCCGCTTCGACTGAGCTCGGCACCAGCGCTCCGACCGCGACGCCTATCGCGACTCCTCGAGGTGTTCACGACACTCCTCGAGCAGTTCGGTCTGACGGTCCAGGAGCGCCGCGATCCGCTCGACCTCCGGCGGCGCGTCAGCACCACGCTCCGCCTGGAATTCTCGCACCTGCTCGAGGTGTCCCTCGATCGTGTCGTCCATCGTCGCCGGTCGAGAGGCCCCGTCGTCGCCGGATCGATCCGTCGACCGCCTCCGTGACTGGCGGTCGCCCGAACTCCCGGCGTCGAGTCCCATCATCGTCGAGATGGCGTCGCGGTACCCCTTCGTCGCGGTCTCGGCCAGTTCGAGGGAGCTACGCTGGGCCAGCATCGGCCCCTCGATGGTCATCCGTGTGACCGAGCGCTGGGCTGTGAACCCGAGTTTCATCGCCTCCTGGCCGCTGCGAAGGGTCGCCCGCTGTGCGGCAACGGCGGCATCGACCGGCGACGTCGATATCCTCGAGCCACGCTCGCTCGCCGCCCTCAGGTCGGCTTCAGCGTCAGTGGCTTCGTCCCCCTGGTCCGGCAGTTCCCTCTGATCGCTGGCGACCGCGTCCGCCTCGAGCGTCGTTTCTGGCCGCAGATCCGTCTCCGGCCACTGTCCCGTCGATTCGGGTGCTGTACCCTCGGTGCCGAGAGCGACGTCAGCCGCGGATGCGTCGCCGGATTTGGTCTCGGCTGACCGGTCGTCTCCCTCCGACACCGGTGACGTGGACGAGTCAGGTGGCACTGCCGACTCGAGGTCGCCACCGGCGTCCAGTTCGTCGGCCAGGTCCGTCCGCTCGGCGTCGGTTTCACGCGACTCGGTCCCGACGTCGCGGTCGGATGTGGTCCGGTCGTCGGCGGCGTCCTCGAGTGATTCGGCGTCGATTCCCGGCTCGAGGTCGGCAACGGCCGATTCCTCGTCGGTCGACCCACCTGAAGAGTCAGCGGCATCCTCGAGTGATTCGGCGTCGATTCCCGTCTCGAGATTGGCAACAGCTGAGTCCTCGTCGGATGAGTCGTCGGTCGATCCACCCGGTGAGTCGTCGGTCACCTCGTCGGGCGTCTCGACTGGCTCCGGCTCGTCGACCGTCTGCGATCCGTCGACTTCCGATGGCGCTCGAGTCGGGTCGGAACGATCGGGGGATCCGCTCGAGTCGGACGACGTCGTGGAGTCGGACGACGCCGTGGAGTCGGGCTCGCTCGCCGCATCGGTCGTCACGCTATCGTTGCTCACGTCGGTAGCGGCCGCCTCGCTCGAGGGGGCCGTAGCCGCTGGGTCGCTCGCCGAATCGGTCGTCACACTGCCACCCGTCGCCTCCTCGGCGTCGGTTCCTGCCTCCTCGAGCCCGGATTCGTCCGGTTCGTCTTCCATCTCGGCTTCGGGCATCGCGGCGGTCACGTCGACGTCCTCGAGTTCGGTCTCGAGATCGTCCTCGTCGGCTGCCCGCTCGCGGTCCGGGTCGGGCTGGTCGGCCGCCTCGCGCTGGACGTCGGTCTGTGCGTCGTCCGGCTCGAGGTCCGTCCCGGACCCCTGTTCGGTCGCGTCGAACCGGTCGTCCAGCGACGAGGCGTCACCAGCCGCCGCGGAGGCGTCGTCTGCCTCGTCAGGGTCGACCCTCGCGACGTCGTCTTCCTCGGCGATCGATTCGGTCTCGAGGCGGATCGCGTCGGTGGTGATCTCGTCGACGGCGTCTTCGTGAATCGAGATCGGATCGGTGGTATCCCCACCCCAGCCGAGCGTCGCCCGGATCGAGTCGAGCACGCCCGGGTCGGTCTCGACGTGGGCCGTCTCGTCGTCGACGTCGGTCACGGTGCCGAGTTCCTCGCCGGTCGCGGTCCGGACTCGTTTCTCGATGTCGTCGTCAGTAAACGTCGCACACATACCTGCGGCTCCGCGACTGGGAGGGAAGCCGGTGGTGCCTGCACCAGCGTGGACGCCGAAATCGGAACCGTGAGGGATTCTCGAGCAGGTCTACCGGCGGCGTGGTGGTTCGAACTCCGTCAGTTCCGGAGTCACGTCGTCGACGTCGTCTCTGACGGAGCGGTAGGTGCGACGGTAACGGGAGACCTTCCGGTAGAGGTAGTAGCCGACGAGGAGGTTGAAGAAGATCACGTAGCTAACGAACGCGAACCCGACCGACACCGGGTAGATCGTCGCGATCAGTCCGGGGACGATACCGACGGTGGTGTTGTACGTGGCGTGGACGAACGCGGCGACGAGCAGCCCCTTCACGACGAGCGGGCCGGCGTACTGGGGGTTGAACTTCGCGAGTCCGAGGTAGTAGCCCGCGATGGCCGAGTAGATGACGTGGCCCGGGCCGACGAGCGCCCGGACCGTCGCGATCCCCGTCGCCGCGGTGAAAAATCCCGCGTCGGCCTGGGCGACGGTCCCGCTGATGTAGATCGTGTTCTCGATCGCAGCGAACCCCAGCCCCGCGACGGCGCCGTAGACCGCCCCGTCAAGCACCGAGTCGAACGTGTCGCTGCGGTAGGCGAACACCCGGACGGCCAGGAGTTTGACCGCCTCCTCGACCGGTCCGACGATCACGTAAAAAAACAGCGCCCAGCCGACCACCGGGACGACCTGCAGATACGGCCCCGTGACGTCGTTGACGACGGCCGCGAACGTCGCGAACAGCACCGCCAGGACGAACGTCGCCACGAGCAGCCCGAGCGGCTCGCTGGTCGTCACGTCCGTATACCAGATGAACGCGGCGAGCAACGCTGCAGGAACGACCGACAGCGCGAAGAACGCACCGAGCAGCGGCTCCTCGAGCAGGAGGATCGTCGGCTGGGCGAGCAACACCAGCGTGATCGTCACTGCGACCAGGAGGACGATCCCGCGGAGACCGAAGTTGATCCCGCCGTAGATTGCGTAGGCGATCCGATCGAGGAGCGATCGCGGCTCCCACGTCGAGACGTCGTAGAGGTCTCGGGACTCCTCGTCGGCTCGTTCGACCGGGTCTCGCCTGCGCTGCATGCCGGGACGTTAGGCCTCCGGGCCAGTAAGCGTTCGCCACCAGCCCCGACGCAAGCGCCGCCAGGCTCGGGTTTGGGCGGTCACCGTCGAGAGTGGTCGACCTGTCACGACTCGGAATTCACAAAGGGGTGCCGGACGAAGCGGTCAGCCATGACGAGGGTACGCGTTCGGGGCATCTACGCGACGGCGGTGACGCAGCTGCTGAACGGCGCCGGCCTCGAGGTGGTTCAGGCCTCGGAACCGATCCGCGAGCGGTTCGACGACGACGCGTTCACCGTCGCGCCGGCCGACGTCTCGATCTGGACGAGCCGGGACCGACAGGGACTCGAAGTGTCGGGCGATCCCGAGGCCGTCGAGTCGGTCGCCGACGACCTCGCGACGCTCGCGATCGACACCTTCCACTGGGGCGGCGACGTCGCTCGCGGCGCCGTCTACGACGCCGAAGTGCTCGAGGCGGCGGGCGGCAGCGGGGCGGTCGTCGACCTCGGCGACGGCCGCCGGGGCTATCTCAGATACGACGACGTCGACGGCTACGTCGATTCGGGCGACCGCTACCGCGTCCGGATCGGCGAGCCGACGCCCCCGTGGGACGACGACCGGCCGCTCGTCGAGCCCATCCTCGAGGTCGAGGGTGGGCTCTGTACGCTCTCGCGGGACCGAACCGGCGTCTCCGCCGCGATGAGCGGCCCCGCGGCCGAGGAACTGGTCGGGATGACCGACCTGCTCTCGGTCGACGTCCCCGACGGCTGGGGCGTCCGCTGGCAGCACGCGGCCGCCGACGCCGACCTCGAGGCCATGGGTGCCGCCCTCGAGCGCGCCGCCGACCGAGCCGAAGCCCTCGACGGTGCGCTCGAAGACGCCCCGGACGAGCCAGGCGAACCCGGTCGACTCGTCGCCCAGCGGCGGACCGACTGGTACTGGTTCGGTCGCGAGTCACGGCTCGCGCTGGACGACGCTCGGCGGGCGGTCGAGACGACGATGGCCGGCCACCACCGGATCAAGGCCGCCGACCGCGCGGCCAGCGCGGCAGTCGACTTCGCCGAGGCCGTCTGTGACTCCCCCGGCGAATCCGAGTTCCCCTTCGCCGCCGTCTCGCGGCAGTTCGGCCCCACCGAAGGCGACCGCCTCGAGATCGGCCACGGCAAGCCCGACGGCCGCTACATCTCACTCGGAACCGGCGAGGTCACCGAGTGGGGGACCGACGGCACGATCACGCTCGAGCGGTCGATGCACGCCGGCGGCAGCTACGACGCCCTCGGAACGCCCAAGGAAGACGGCGACGTCGCCGTCACGAGGTTCCGCGAGGGGCGGTGGTGGTACCCGACGACGTACAAAAGCGCCGACGGCGGGTCGAAAGGAACGTACGTCAACGTCTGTACGCCCGTCGAACTCTTTCCCGACTGTGCTCGCTACGTCGACCTCTACGTCGACGTGATCCGCCGACCCGACGGCTCCGTCGCGGTCGTCGACGCGGACGAACTCGAGGCTGCCGTCGACGACGGCGTCCTCTCGAGGGAGCTGGCCGACAAAGCGCGAACCGTCGCCGAGGCGGTCGAACGGGCGCTTTCGAAGTGACTCAATCGGAGTAACTCGAGACCGCCTCCGCCGACGGGACGGTCGGCAACAGCGGGAGGTAGTCGTCGAGGTCGAGTGCGAAGTCAGACGCGGTCGGCGGGGCGACCCAGGACAGTTCGAACTCGGAACCGTGTTCGTCGCCGCCGTCGGTGACGACGTGTGTCCACCGATCGCGGGGCTCGTGCACCGTCGCGTGAAAGAAGTGGCGGACGTAGCGTTTCGATCGGCGGCGGGTCCAGACGTCAGTGGTCAGATGGGAGACGCCGTTCAACGTCCCGAGCCCCGTCTCCTCGAGGACCTCCCGGTGGAGCGCCTCGCGGGGCGACTCGCCGGGCTCGAGGGTGCCTTTCGGGATCTGGAGGCCGTCGTGGCCCGGTCCCTCGAAGACGAGCAGTTCGCCCGTCGATCGGGTGACGTACGCACACGCCTTCTGGACGTGCGTGACTTCGTTCATGCTTTCTTATAGCACACCAAACAACCGTATAAGGGTATGGGGAAGAAGATTAAAATCGTATAAGGGTATTCGAATTTGGTTCTCGTTCGATGAACTATCACGCGAAAGCGAACGAAAACCGTCCGGAACCGGGCGGCGATCAGTCTGAGGTGATTCCCGGTTCGTACTCCGAGACGGGTTCGCCGTCGATCCGGGTGAAGTACGTCGCGAGCGCGGGCCCGGAGACGTTGTGCCAGACGCTGAACAGCGCCGGAACGAGCGCTGCGAGGGGATCGAAGAACGCGACGGCGATCGCGACCGCGAGCCCGCTGTTCTGGAGGCCGACCTCGAACGCACAGGCACGCGCCCGGTCCTCGCTCATACCCGTCAGATAGCCGACGCCGTAGCCGGCGCCCAGCCCCAGCCCGTTGTGCAGGACGACCGCGACCAGCACGATCGCGCTGGCGGTGAGGATCTCCTCGACGTTGAGGCCGACGACGGCCGCGACGATGGCCACGATGGCGGCGACGCTGATCGCGGGGAAGATCGACAGGCCGACCTTCGCTGCCGTCGGCGCGTAGGTATCGAGGACGTATCGGAGGACCAGTCCGGCGACGACGGGGATCAGGACGATGAGGACGATCTCCTGGGCCATCTCGGCGAACGTGACCGTGATCTGCTCGCCGGCGAGTAAGACCACCCACGCCGGCATCACGAGCGGCGCGGCGATCGTCGTCACCGAGGTGATCGTCACCGACAGCGCCACGTCACCGCGACCGAGGTACGTCATCACGTTCGAGGCCGTCCCGCCCGGCGCGGCGCCGACGAGGATCAGCCCGACGCCGATCTCCCACGGCAGTCCGAGGACGACGACCAGCCCGTACGCGAACGCCGGCATCAACACCCACTGGGCGACCGAGCCGATCAGGACGTCGCGAGGGCGCTCGAGGATCCGCCGGAAGTCCGCAGGCGTGAGCGTCAGCCCCATCCCGAGCATGACGAGACCGAGCAACAGGGGGATGTGATCGCCGATCGGGACGAACGTCCCCGGCGTGTAGAGGGCAACGGCGGAGAATAACAGCACCCAGACGACGAAGTATTTGCTCGTAAACTGTCCGATGCGCTCTAGGGTGTCGATCCAACTCATTCGCCACTCACCGCCTCGTGTGTCATACTCACCTATCGCAGAAAGTCAGGTAATAAATCATGCGAATCGTCCGTCGTTCCGGACGCTACGTCGAACCGTTGAAATCAGCGGCGACCGAAGCAGCGGTATGAGCGACCCTCGCCGGTGGCCGCCGGAGCGGGTGTTGGCCGCCGTTCTCCTCGCGGCCGTCGCCGTCGCGGTCCTCGCGACGCTCCGGTTCGACGTCGGGCCCCGACGGCTGACGATCGGGACGGGGGTGGTCGCCGCAGGGCTGGTGACCGCCTCGATCGCGCTCCCGGCCTGGCTACTCTCGAGGTGGCAGGCCGAACAGCCGTGAGACGGACGACTGTACGTCAGTTCCGGCCCGACCGCGAGCAGTCCTGCGGCCGGGCCGGTAAATCGGTACAGCAGACAGTCGGAGGGGACCGCCGACTCGAGGCCGGTAACGGTGACGTCACCGGGAAGACGCCGGCGAAACGGACGCACAACCGAACCCCTATCAATGCAGCGGGCTATACCACGCCATATGACAAAGCGGTACGTCTCGCTCCCCGACGAGGCGGAATCGGGGATGCGCGAGTTCATCGACGAGGTCGACCGACGGCTGGCGGGCGACGAGGACACCTGTGCCGTCGTCGAGGACGTCCTGCTCGACCTCTCCGGCGACCGGGACGCCTACGAACGCTGGCAGGCTGGTGCCGACGTCTCGGCGGCCGAGCGCGTCCGTCTCCAGAGTTACGATCCGTGCAACACGACGCTCGAAAGCGAGTACTACGCCGAGAAGGACGAAGAGAAGTTCCGCCGCTCGAAACACCTCCAGTGGCTCTGGCGCCAGTTCGATAGCCTGCCGATCGCGGACAACGTCGAGTTCGCGCTGCGATTCCGACGGATGCTCGCAGGCCACCTCTTCGAGGCGTGCGGGGAGAACTGCCGCTTTTTCAAGGGGATCACGTTCACCTATGGCCACAACATCACGGTCGGCGACAATGTCGTGATCCACGACGACGTCCACCTTGACGACCGCGGAACGCTGACCATCGGCGACCGGGTCTCGATCTCCGACGGCGTCCACGTCTACAGCCACGACCACGACGTCGTCGACCAGACCGAGGTCCGCAACTACCACACGATCGTCGAGGACGACGTCCGACTCACCTACGATGCGATGATCCGTGCGGGCTGTAAGATCGGCGAGAACGCCATCGTCGGCGCTCGAGGAATCGTCCAGCACGACGTGCCCGCCCACCACATCGCCATCGGCACGCCCGCAAAGAGCGTCAAGATCAAACCCGGCTGGGAGGACGTCGCGACGCCCCTCGAGGATGCCGGCGTCAACCGCCAGGAGGAACGGCGCATCGAGTACGACCTCCCCGAGGATCTGGAGGTCTTCGACGAGTTCGGACGCGACCTGTAGTCACTCCGGTAAGTCACCTGATCGAAACACTATCGCTGGTTTATGCGGTCTGTTGTGTCGTGGTACCAGTGGTCGCTCGATCGAGGGAGCGGTCACCGGTAACGAATTACAACGGACAGTATGAGTCGGGGAACACCCAAGTCCCTTGAGAACGTATAACACAGCGATGGAGCTCTGGGGTTGGCTCATCGGGTACGTGGTGCTGTTCGCCCTGCTTCATCTGGTACTGTACTACGTGTACGTCCGTCGCGACGAAGACGACGGGACGGCGAGCCCGGCGTTCGCCGATCCTAACCGGGCCCGGCCCCACGCCTCGCCGGAGTCCGATCGGTACGCCGTCGCAACTGACGACAGCGGCGACATCGGCCCCCCGGAGGAGGAACACGAGGTCGCCGGCGAGTCGATCAGCTGTCACCACTGCGGCGCGGAGAACGCGGCCGATCCGGCGTTCACGTACTGCTGGCACTGCGTCTCGGCGCTGCGTCGGTGACCGCCGCAGGCCCCTCGTCGAGGGGACGACGGGTGCGGAGACTCCATGGATATCGACGAGTGACGGCCGGCGGGAACGACTCTCGTGACGGCGCTCGCCGCGACGGTGGCGCCGATCGACTCGAGCACCGGCCAGTATAGTAGCCGCTGCACGTCAGTGCACACCCGATCGCCAGACGAATCGGCGATCAGTGTGTGAATCGGTGCAGTTGGTGCGATAGCACCCCGGATTTAACTGCTGGACAATTGAAGGCGATTCTTCCGATATCCCCGTCGAGAACCGCCGTTTCGGTGAAAATACGTCGGTACGTAACGAATAGACTTTTAATATCGTCAGCGAGTGATTCTCACGACGTAATCGTTATGCACGGACATCCGACTTCGACACCGCAGCCACAGTCTCGAGCGATCTATCGTGCCGTTCACGACCCCGACGGGCCGGCGACGCTGAGCACCACCGTGGTGCACGCGCTGGCCGACTGCATGGGTCTCGACCCGACCGACGGGCGCGTCTCGCTATACGACGCCATCGACCCGGACGCGCTCGACGACATCTTCCGCCCCAAGTACGACGGTACCCCGCGAACCGGCGGCCACCTCTCGTTCGTCGTCGAGGACCACTACGTGACGGTGACCGCCGACGGAGAGATTACCGTCGAACCGCCGGTCCGTCGGTGAGAATCGGATTCGAACGCTATCTTCTGGTTTCTACCCCCTCTCACGTCCCCGGTTCGGATCGACACGACAGGTTCGATTGCCGGAGGCGACGTTCGCCGACTCCTGCCAGTCAGTACCGAATCGACCCGAGTGGACGCCGACAGATCGGCAAATAGAAGGAGTCATTCGAGGAATATTGCGTCAACTCTACCAAGAGATGGCGAACAGGGACGACGTCAGCAGAGAACTCGCCAGCTGTACTGAGTGTGGTGCCGTGTATGCAGCACGACAGTGGCCTACTGGCAAAGTCCAGCCGATCGGAAGCGATCGCTGCGAGTGCGGCTCCTGTACCTTCGTTATCGTCACCGACGTCGACGACGAATCGTCATCGGGCGGAGCGAGTGCGGAGTGAACAGGACCGACTACACAGCGTGCGGTCGCAGTCGAAGCGAATCGGTGCTCGGCCGTACTCCTTTCGCGCCGTCTGTTCCGTACGGTACTCGACAACCCGCGAGGCTACGATTCGAGAGCGTCGGCGCTCAGTGCCGCCTCGAGCGCCTCGAGGTGGTCGATCCCGACGACGGCGACGACGTCACCGCGGGTCCGAAGCGACTCGAGGCGCTCGATCATACACCGCTCTCGCGTCTCGTCCCGGTAGGCGAGGGCCGTCCCGTCCGTGTCGACGCTCCCGAGCAACGCCTGGACGGTGGCGACGTGGGCCCGCTCGTGGGCGGCCTGTTCGGCCGGCGGATCGTCGTGCGAGCAGTCGTACTCGATGGGGTCGTCGCGAACCACTGTCGTCGACGTCGCGTGCGTGAGGGTGGCTGCGATCCGGCAGGCGAGCGCCTCCCGGGTCGCCCCGCCGAGGCTCGAGACGACGCGACGCGCCGTCGACGGCCGAACGCGGTCGGCAACCAGTCGGGTCACGAGCCGTCGCAGAAACGACCAGTTCGGCGCGTCGATCCCCACGACGTCGGCGTCGGGGGCGGCACGGATCGCCGCGCTCATCTCGCCGCCGAAGCGGGGAGACTCATCCGGGTCACCGTCTCGAGCGTAGGCCCGGTAAAGGGGCACTGCCGCGGGAGGTAACTCGAGGGCCAGCACGTCGGAGTCGGTCGACTCGAGGACGCGTTCGACGCGTCCGACGCTCGCCGGGTGGTCGTGGACGACACCGAGGAGGGTCAGGTTGGCCGACGCTCCGGGGAGCCGGCGAGAGAAGCGGCCGGTGATCCGGGGATCGTCGACGGCAACGTGGCAGTCGGCCATTGATCGAGTGGTAATACGCGACTAGCGTCATAACCCTTCTGTTGTGAACGATTGCGCCGCAGCGTCGACCCGGGAACCGGGTACGAGAATTGCGGATAGGCAGTGGTTGCCGGTCGTTTCGACTCGGCTAGGGACGGCCTACCGGCGTGACCGGGAGAAACAGTCCGTATCCCGTGACAACGATTTTGCCACTTTATATCGTGGCCGGCCCTTCTCCGTCCGAGAGAGCAGCGACGGCGGTCACCTGCCAGCCCGCTCGAGCCGTCGTCGACACTGCCGACCAGCCATGACTCGAGAGCAGCTCACGAAAGACGACGAGGGAAAACGCGTACTGAACACCGACGGGACCCCGGTCGGACGCATCGTCGACGTCGAGGACGGACGCGGCTACGTCGATCCCAACCCGAGCATCCTGGATACGATCAAGGCCAAACTGGGCTGGGGAGATCCGACGGCCGGTGCCCACCCGCTCGACGAGGGGAGCATCGAGAAGATCACCGACGAAGCGGTCTATCTCCGCGGAACGCTCTGATCGACGCGATCGATCTCGAAAGAAAAAACAGACCAGAAGCGCGTTTAGACGCCGGTGTTGTACCGCAGGAGCCCGGCGAAGCCGCCGAAGGCGTTGTAGAGCTGTTCGCCCTTCTCGAAGTCGGTCGAGATGAACTTGGTCTCGGTGCCGCGCTGTTCGGCGATCTCGATGAGGTGGTCGATGGCGTCCTCGCGGTCCTCGTCGGTCGCCTCGACCTCGGCGCCACACGCACTGCAGGTGTGTTCGGGCGTCGACTTGCGACGGTCGAGCACCTCGCGGTCGGTGTTCCCACACTCCGTACAGGCGTAACTGATGACGTCCTTCCGGAGGTCCTCGCTGATGAGCAGCCGGTCGACAGACCCCATCACGAGGTTCTCGCGGGTCTGCTCGAAGCCGTAGGTCGCGAGCTCGCCCGCGTTGAGCTCCTCGAAGAACTCCTCCATCACCTGCTTGTCTTTCATCACCTCGGCGTCGGCCAGCGCGTCTTCGGCGTTGTCGACGAGGTCTTTCAGCCCCGACTCGTCGGTGTAGGCGACGTCGAACTTGCCGATGACGTTGTCCTGGATCTCGTGGTGGAGGTAGTCTCCGTCGAGGAACTCGTCTTTGGTGGGCGACGGACCGCCGACGAGGATGCCGTCGAGTTCGTGTCGTTTCGGGACGAACAGATCGTTAGCCATCCCCGCGACCTCCTGGTAGAAGTTGTCGATCGCCTCGAGGCGCAGTCGGGCGAATCGCTGGGCGGACTGACCACCCTTTCGCTGTTTGCCGGGAACGAGCGAGGAGGCGGATTTGACGGGCTCGATGCGTTTGCCCTTGAGCCAGCCGACGTTGGCCTCGCGCCGGTCGAGAACCACGAGGCCGTAGAGGCCCTTGTCCGCGAGCATCTCCTCGAGCGGTTCGGTGAGAAAGTCAGAATCGCAGTGATAGCGGAAGGACTCGACGGGCTGGGGCGGGCTTTCCAGAACGTTGGTGACCATTTCGGTCTGGCCGCCGCCGGAGTCGACCGCACCGGAGAAGAGCACCATCCCGTTCTCCGGCGGGTAGGTGTCGTAGTACCGGAGTCGGTCTTTGATGCTCGTCAGGGCGTCCTGGACGTTCGTTCGGGTCTGTTTCGACTTGATGTTGGCCGCCTCGCTGTGTTCCTGGGTGACGTGGGCGACGACGTCACTGACCTGTCGATCCTCAGGTACGTAGATCGTCACGAGTTGGGTCCCGGAGCCCTCGTAGTTTTTGAGGTCTTCGATGACCTTCCGGAATTCGTACTTCTTCCGGTCGGATTGCTCTCGTTCGGCCTCCTGGCTCATTGACGAAACAAAACGGTGCTGTGGCTAAGTATTCTTTGACACGCTATCGAGACCGGATCGATCGGGACGGGTTCGACGCACCGCGCCCGTCCGAGGCCCGACCGAACGCCGGTGACTACCGATCGAGCGGCGGGGGTCCCGGGTGCACCTCGAGAACGCCTCGCCGACGCGCGGTCACTCGAGCCAGCGAACCCATACAAGAGCCTAACGGCCGAACGGGCCGCTGACGTCGTCCAGGCGAGGTGACGATTTAAGGTGCTGCCGTTCCATCGTCCGCGTATCCGAGTATGTCCCACGAGACGGTCTATGCTATCGCGAGCGGGAAAGGCGGGGTCGGCAAGACGACCACGACGGTCAACCTCGGGACGGCGCTCGCACAGGCTGGCGAGCGCGTCGCGATCGTCGACACCGACCTCGGCATGGCGAACCTGGCCGGGTTCGTCAGCCTCACGCCCGACGCGACGACGCTACACGACGTACTGGCCGGTGACGCATCGATCGACGACGCCACGTACCGCCTGGCGGACAACATCGTCGCCGTCCCCAGCGGGACCGGCCTCGACGAGTACGCCGAGACGTCCCCCGAAGGCCTGCGCGACGCCGTCGCGGACCTCCGGGCGAAGTACGACTACGTCTTCCTCGACGTCGGCGCCGGCATCAGCCACGAGACCGTCCTGCCGCTCGGGCTCGCCGATGCCGTCGTCGTCATCTCGACGCCCGAACCCGCCTCCATCCAGGACTCGAGAAAGACGATCGAGCTGACCGACCACGCCGGCGGAAGCGTCGCCGGCCTCGTGGTCACGCGCGTCCACCCCGACACCGAGGTTTCCTACGACGAGATCGCCGACCGCCTCGAGCTCTCGTTGCTCGGCGCCGTCCCCGAGGACGGGGCCGCCCGCGAGAGCGTCTACGCCGGGACGCCGCTGGTCGTCTACCAGCCCGAGAGCCCGGCAGCCATCGCCTACCGACGGATCGCGGCCGACCTCGCCGGGATCGACGAGCCCGACGGCTCGAGCACCGACGCGACCGCCGCATCGACCGACGGCGACGCCGACCGGGGCGACGGCGGGGAGGCGGCAGCCGAGGACGTCTCGAGTGCGATCACCGAAGCCGAAACCGACCCCTGAGCCGTCGGTCCCGGTCGACCGTCAGATGGGACGTGACGGCGGTGGTCACCGGCTACCACGACGGTAGGCGGTGGCTGGAGCGGCCACTGGAGCCCTCCGAGCGGCCCGTTTTCATCGAATGGTGTGACTACCATCGACCAGTTACAGTCGTCACATCGAGTGGGTTCGGTTCTCGAGTGCGTATCGCCAGCCAGGAACCCCCAGCGCGCCTGGTATAGCCGTCTTAGCACTTCTATCCAGGAGTAGCCGGCGAATCCGCTCGGGCGGTCGAGACCTATCGCAGGTCGAGACAGTACGAGCTAATTACTAATCCCGGTCACGCTGGAGCGGTCGAGCATGGAGCGACGAAAAATCCTCCTCGGCAGTGGAGCGGCGCTCGCGACCGTGCTTGCGGGCTGTTCCAGTACCGAAACAGACGAAGAATCGCCCGACGATGACGACAGCGGCTTCGACGATGGAGCCGACGACGACGCCAGCGACGACTACGATGACGACTACGACGACGATGACGACTACGACGACGAGGAAGCGGTGCCCGGCATGGACGGTGCCAAAGACATCAGCACCGACAGCATGTCGATCGTCGAAGTCGAGCACACCCCGGACGCACTCCGCGTCCTCGTCGAGACCGACACCACCGACACCGAGACGCTCCACGCGGAGCTGAAGTACGTGGCCGACGACCTCGCTCACGCGATCACCGACCGGGACGCCTTCAAGAGCGAAGTCGAAACCATCGAGCTGGTCCTCGAGCACGAGGGCGCTCGCGTGTTCGCGGTGTATATCGACGTCACCTGGGTGATGGAGTTGCTCGACGGCTACATCACCGAAGAGGAACTGGCGGCGAAGGTCCGCGATACGAAGCACTGAGCCGTTCGGCCCGGCTCGCGGCCACGACGGCGCTGTGCTGTCGCTTTTTTGAACCCGGATCGTCGACCAGCGGTGCGACCGGTCGGGCCACGCGCCTCGCCGGGCCCGTC
This sequence comes from Natrialbaceae archaeon B1-Br10_E2g2, assembly GCA_001563805.1. Lineage (GTDB taxonomy): Archaea > Halobacteriota > Halobacteria > Halobacteriales > Natrialbaceae > Natrarchaeobaculum. Next base: position 8,431 of record LKMK01000005.1, on the reverse strand, counting down.
TACATCGAGCGCGGGGCGGCCACGCCGAGGATCGCGAGCGCGTTCGCGACCGTGTGTTTCGAGGCGGCCACGAGCGCGAGGCGAGCCGCCCGGAGGTCGGGGTCGACGTCGTCAGCGAGCACCGGACACTCGCGGTAGAACCCGTTGAACCGGTCGGCGAATTCCCGCGTGTACGTCGCGATCTGGTGGGGTTCGAGGTCGTCTGCGGCCTCGTCGACGACGGCCGGGAACCGGGCGATCGTCTCGAGCAAGTCGCGTTCGGCGTCGGTCGCGAGCAGGTCGGCCTCGAGGGCCTCGAGTTCGACGTCCTGATCGGCGAGGTCGGTCTCGGGGTCGAGGCCGGCCTCCTCCAGAATGCCACAGCAGCGGGCGTGGACGTACTGGACGTACGGCGCGGACTGGGCCTCGAAGTCGAGCGCGCGATCCCACTCGAAGGTGATCGCCTTCGTCGGCTGTTTCGAGACGATGTCGTAGCGGACGGCACCGATCCCGACCTGGTGGGCGATGCGCTCGATGTCCTCGTCGTCTAAGTCATCGTCGCGGATGCGATCGTCGAGTCGGTCCTCGACTTCCCCGCGGGCGCGGTCGATCGCCTCGTCGAGTAGGTCGTCGAGATCGACGCCGGTGCCACGACGGGTCGACATCTTCCCTTCGGGCAGGTTGACGTAGGAGTACAGCACCTGCTGGAGCGGATCGGTGTCGTTGCCGAGGAGCTCGAGGGTCGTCCGGAGCTGGCTGGCCTGCAGCTTGTGATCCTCGCCGAGGACGGTCACCGCGCGGTCGTACTCGTCGAACTTCCACTCGTGGTGGGCGAGGTCCCGGGTCGCGTAGAGGGAGGTCCCGTCCGAACGGAGGAAGACGAGGGTCTTGTCGATGCCGTGGGCCTCGAGTTCGAGCTGCCAGGCGTCGTCCTCGTAGACGGCCTCGTCGAGGTCTTTGAGCCGCGAGACGAGGTCGTCGGTGTCGCCGTTGCGCATGAAGCGGGTCTCCTTGACGAACTCGTCGAACTCGGCGGGGAGCCGGCCGAGACAGGCCTTCATCCCCGAGAGGACCTGGTCGACGACCTCGCTGACGCGTTCGTAGGCCGCCTCGTCGCCCGCCTCGAGGCCCTGCATGATCGACTCGATCTCGGATTCAGCGGCCTCGACCTCCGCGTCGCTCGCGTTCTCGAGAAAGGCGTTCCCCTTACGATAGTAGCGAACGAGGTCGTACTCGATGCGATCGCGCTCGGGGTCGTCTTCGAGGTCGGCCTCGTCGAACGTCTCGTAGGCCCACGTGAAGACGGCCATCTGTCGGCCGGCGTCGTTGACATAGTAGTGACGATCGACGTCGTAGCCGGCGTACTCGAGCAGGGTCGCAACGGCGTCGCCGATGATCGGGTTCCGCGCACGGCCGACGTGGACCGGTCCCGTCGGGTTGGCGCTCGTGTGCTCGACGACGACCGACGTGTCGCGGTCCTCGAGTGCGCCGTAGGACTCGTCGGTCGCGCCCGCGAGCGTCTCGCCGAAGTAAGCGTCGCTCGGCAGGAAGTTGAGATACGGCCCCTGGGTCTGAATCTCGGAGACGTAGGTTAATTCGTCGACGTCGATCTCCTCGGCGATCCGGGCGGCGACCTGTGGCGGTGCCTGGCCTGCCTCGCCGGCCAGCCGGAACGCGACGCTCGAGGCGAGGACGCTCTCGACGTCCTCCGGCGGTTCTTCGACCCCGAGGTCGTCGGTCGGAAACTCGAGTGCGGAGAGCGCCCCCTCGAGGGCGTCTTCGACCTCCGCGCGTAGGGAGAGGAACATACCCGCCCGTATTCAGGGGTCGGCTAAAGGAATGTCGGGTTCCGTCGCCACCGGTACCGGTCGTGGCGACCGATCGTCGTGTCGGGTCCGGTCTCCCGTCACGGACGTGTGCCACGACGGGTTCAGTCGAACCGGGCCGCAGCCGCACGAAATCGTCGTTCGTGGACCGGGCGGAACCGTTCGTCGACGGCGTCGAACTCGCTCGGCGTCCAGAACCGCGCGTCGCTCGCGTCCGTCCCGGCCGCCGGGACGCCCTCGGCGTGGGTCCGGTCGACGACGTAGTGGACCATCACCACGTGTTTGCCGCCACGAGGCGGTAGACTGGTCGCGTCGAGCAGCTCGAGCGCGTCGGGGTCGACCGACACGCCAGTTTCTTCCTCGAGTTCGCGCGCGGCGGCGACCGCGGGGTCTTCGCCGATCTCCATGTGGCCGCCGGGGAGCGTCCACTCGCCGACGCCCGGAGGAACGCCGCGTTCGACACAGAGCACGGCGGGGTCGTCCCCCGAGGCGTCAACGACGGCGACCCCGGCACAGGGGACGGGGTTGTGCCAGACCACGGTTTCGCAGGTCGGACAGTGGCTGCGCTCGCGGCCGTCGACGACGATCGGTTCGACGGGCTCACCACAGCGGGGGCAGAACTCGGCGGGTCGACTGACCATCTACGGCACACTCTGAGCCGAGGCTATCAAAGCGTTTTCAATCCGCTGCCGGTCAGCGGCACGACGACGTCGGCGTCTGGAGCGAGGACTCCCTCGTCGCGATAGCGCTCGAGGGCGGCCGGCGCGACGGCACAGGTCGGTTCGACGTAGAACCCCCCGCGGTGGAGGCGATCGAGGGCAGCCTCGATCGGGTCGTCGCCGAGGGCGATGGCGTCGCCGTCGGTCGCCTCGATCGCCTCGAGGATCTCGTCGCCTCGTGCGGGCGTTTCGATCTGGATGCCGTCGGCGATGTCGGTCCCCGACTCGCTCTCGCCGAGGGGGTCGCCGCCGAGGGCGTCGACGATGGGGGCGTGGCCGGCCGCCTGGGCACCGAGCAGCCGCGGCATGCCGTCGACGATGCCGGCGTCGTTGAGCAGTCGGAAGCCACGGTAGGCGCCGAGAAAGAGCGTGCCGTGGCCGACCGGGAGGACGACGGCGTCGGGAACGGTCCACTCGCGCTGGGCGGCGACCTCGAAGGCGAACGTCATCGTTCCGGCGTAGAAGGCGGGGTTCCAGGCGTGGCTGGCGTACCAGCCCTCGCCGGACTCGACCGCGTCGATGCAGGCGTCGGTGACGTCCTGACGGGAGCCCTCGATGCGAACCGGGCGGGCGCCGGCGCGCTGGATCGCCATCAGCTTCGACTGTTTGACGTCAGCGGGCACGTAGATGTCCGCCTCGAGGCCGGCACGGGCCGCGTAGGTCGCGATCGCTGCGCCGGCGTTGCCGGAAGAGTCCTCGAGGACCGTCTCGACGCCGAGTTCGACCGCCCGCGAGAGGGTCGTCGTCGCGCCGCGGTCTTTGAACGACCCCGTCGGGAAGACGTACTCGAGTTTGAACGCGGCGTTCCAGTTGAAGGCGTCGACCAGCGGGGTAAATCCCTCGTGAAAGGTCACGTGGGGCTCGATCGGGAGGAACTCGAAGAACGTCCAGAGGCCGTCGCTCGTATCGAGGCGGGCGAGTGGGAGCGGGTCGCCCTCGGGATACGGTCGATCCGCGAACTCGAGGGCCTCGCCACAGCTACACCGCCAGGGCTCGTCGGGTCCGGCGACGTACGTCGTCCCGCAGGCTGGACAGGAGAGATCCGAGGCCATGGTCAGTACGAATCCAGGTCGGTGCCGACCGAACAGACGTACTCGCCGGTGGCGACCTGTGGAAGCCGTCGCGTCCGCCAGAGGACCCCGTCGCTGTCGGCGGTGATCGCCGCCTTCGACTCGCCGAACGGCGTCGTCACCTCGAAGATCGTCTCCCCGCGGGCGACTCGCTCGCCGAGCGCTTTTTGCATGTCGACGAGTCCGCCAGCGGGTGCGCCGTACTGCTCGAAGCCGGTCGCACGGGTCTGGGACTCGAGGTCGGGACTCCCCTCGAGGAAGCCGTAGTGACGGAGAACGTTGAAGACGCCGTCGACGCCCTTGCGGATGCTCGTCTCGTCCCAGCCGACGCTGCCGCCGAGTTCGGGGTCGACGGTCGGGATTCCCTCGTCGGGTGCGACCCGGGCGAGCTGGCCGTTGGGGCCTTTCTGGTCGAGCACGTAGCCACAGCCGAAGGCCTTCGCGAGCTCGAGACACTGCTCGTGGAGCCGGTGGCGTCGACCACAGCGGACCCGGACCTCGTCGATCATCCGGCTGGTCTACCCCTGATGGAGGTCGAGAATCAGGTCCGCCCGGGTCGCCGCGTCGAAGGTCGCCGCGGCGATGCGCTCGCTCGAGGTCCCCTTGTCGTTGCCGGGGTACGCCCGGTTCATCTTCGTGTCGTCGATCGGGTTCCGGTGTTCGGCCACCTGAAACGCGTGGTAGTTGACGATCCCGACGATCAGGATCGTCCCCGAGAGCGAGGCGGGGTCGAGCCGGGGAACGACGCGCTGGATCACGCCGACGCCGTTTAACTCGTCCCCGTCGCTGGCCGCCTGCATGTAGAGTGTCTTCCCCGACTTCTCGCCGTTGATCACGGCTACGGGGAGCCCGACCGGGCTCCCGTCTCGAGTCTCGCCGACCTCGAGACGGCCCGTGTCGATCTCGCCGGGCCCCGCGCTCGCCGTTCCGAGCGTCGTCGTCATGTCCGCCACGACGGACCGATCCACCATTAGGCTGTCCTTTGTCCCCAGTCCGGCCGGGAGTCACGCGAAAAGCGAATGCGCGGCTACTGGTAGGACGGGAGTCTGTCGGATCGCTCCGAGCCCTCGACGAACGGTAACTCGGTTCGCGTCGCCGGTCGCTCCTCGCCGGCGACGCGGACCGACAGCGACTCGGCCTCGAGGTCGAATTCGACGAGCGCGAGCGCGGTGACCCGCTCGAGCAGCGGGCTCTCCCCGGCCCGGGTCACCGCACCGACCGTCGCGTCGCCGTCGAACACCGCCGCGCCGGCCTCCGGGATCGACAGTTCGTCGTCGCCGCTCGCCTCCTCGAGGGTGAGCCCGATCAGGCGCTTGCTCGGCTGGCCGCGGTTCTCGACGCGGGAGACGACCTCCTGGCCCACGAAACAGCCCTTCTCGAAGTCCACGGCGGTTCGGAGCCCGAGCACGTTCGGGATCGTCCCCTCGAGTTCGGTCTCGAACAGCGGCGTGCCGGCCTCGAGACAGAGGCTCTCCCAAGTCCGGTAGCCGAAGGGTGCGGCGTTCAGGCCCTGGGTCTCGAGGGTGTCGTAGACGCGTTCGGCCTCGTCGGCGCCGCAGACGACCTCGTAGCTCTCCTCGCCGGTGAGCGCGTCGGTCCGGATGACGGTGACGCCCGCGTCGGCCATCGTCCCGCGGACGAACGTGTACCGTTCCTCGGGCGAAGCCGCCCCGTTGAGGACGCTCGCGACCTTCTCGGTCGCGTGGGGGCCCGAAAGCCGGAAGATCGCGTACTCGTCGGTCGCGACGCGGATCTCGACGTCCTGGATGAACACCTTCTCCGACCAGTCCGCCGCGAGCGACTCGGCTGCCCCCGGCTGCGTAAAGAGGAGGAGTCGCTCGCCCGCGTTGTAGACGTACAGTTCGATCTCGATCCCGCCCTGGGGATCGAGCACCAGCGCGTAACAGCCCCGCCCGTCCTCGGCCGGGACGCGATTCGAGACGACGTTGTCGACGTACTCGAGTCGATCCTCGCCCTCGACGACGACCACGCCGTAGGCGGCCTCGAGCAGGCCGACGCCGTTTCGAACCGCCCGGTGGGCCCGCTCCGGCCGGCCGTAGTGTTCGACGGTCGTGCGGCCCCCCCGCTCGCCGAACGTCGCCCCGTGGTCGGCGTGGATATCCTCGATGACGCTCATGGGTACGTCCTCGGGCCTGAGCGTATCAGGCGTTTCGATTCATACTGTCGGACAGACGTCGACGAAGAGGATTCGCCGGACTGGAGCGGCGAATTCTCACAGTAGTTCTGGCTGGCAGTGTCAGAAAGGAAACCGCTCGCGTAGCCAGTCGCCGATCGTCGGTTCAGTGTCATCCCCGTCGGTCGGCTGGTCGGGGACGACCCGCTCGTCGGGTTTGATGACCGTCCGACTCGTGTCGGACTCGACGACGATCAGGTCGTCGGCTTTCAGCGTCGAGAGCGCCGACTCGAGCTCGTCGATGTCCACCTCGACCGCCGCCCGGAGTTCGAAGACGGTCATCCCATCCCCGGCGCGGTCGACGAGGGTATCGAGTACCGCCACCTCCGTCGGCTCGCGGTTTCGGTACTCCGGCTTGGCTCTCATCTCCCTGTTACTTCGTCGACCCGGGATTTGACGTTTGTCGTCTCGAGGGTGGGGTCGGGACAGGTCGACGACAGTTCGACCAGCGGTACGTTTTTTATAGCCGGAATCGGTACGGTGGGACAATGGTCCTGCGATGTTCGCTGCTCGGACACGACTACGGTGACGCCGAAGTCGAACGCGAGCGCGAAGAACGGGGCAGCGAAGTCGTCGTAACCGTCCAGGAGTACGAGGAGTGTACCCGCTGTGGTGACCGCAACGTCATCAGCGAGAACACCGAAGTGCGGAGCCTCTCCGGGACGGACGCCGACCGACCCACCACCCCCCAACCCGATACCGAGCCAGCACCGACAGCAACCGAGATCGACGACGCCACACCGGACGGAACGGACGCCGAGATCATCGACGCGGGCGACGACAGCGCCGAGGTCGTCGACGCCGCCGATGAAAGTGACGTCACCGTTCGGGATGGGGACTCCGGCGAGCCGGTCGAGGCCGATTCCGCGGTCGCGTCCGACCACCCCACCGACGCGGACGGCGAGCCGGTCACCGACGACGGCGAGATCTTGCTCGACGACGAGGACGACGGCGACGACGGTCGCGAACGCGGCGCGTGGCCCGACTCGAGCGACGTCGGTCCGCCCGTCGGCGCCGAGGACGAACCGACCGAGTGGCCCGACAGCGAGGACGAGGGGGCCGAAGACGCCGTCGTCCTGGAGCATAACGACCCGACCGAGTCGACGGCCGGCGCCGACGCGGTCGCGACGGACTCGGAGATCGTCGACGGCGGCCCCGAGCCGGCTCCGGAGGCGTCGTCCGCGTCCGGCTCCGGTATCGAACGGGCCGAGCCGGTCCCGACGCCCGGCGAAACCGACGTCCGACGGTCCGACGATGGGCCGACGGAGTTCTACTGTCCCCGCTGTGAGTTCGTCGAGTCGGAGGACCGCGGCTCGCTCCGGGCGGGGGACATCTGCCCGGACTGTCGGAGAGGCTACCTCGGCGAACGGCCCCTCCAGTAGGACGCCGTTCCCGGCGTGGTCGCGACCGCGTGTACCCGACGCGGTGACCCGACTGTCGCCGATCCGTTCGGCCGGCATCTCCCGGCGGGCGTCGCCTCGAGCGGGGGTCTCGGAACCTGTCGATCGTACAAAACGTCGGGTATGAAAAGAGGTAAACACCCTGCCGTGTATCTCGAAGTCATGAAGGAGTACAAGATGCGTCGCGGTGAATATCTCGAGGAGCGAATCCCCGACATGGAAGCGTCCGTCGAGGATTACTTCGGCCCCATCACGGACACCGAGGAGTTCAAGGGAAGCGACCTCTACGTCGTCGGCGAGCCCGACAACCCCGTCTTCGAGAAGATCGTCGTCGGTGCCGTCGAGTACTCCGGCAAGAAGGACAAACTCGCCGTCGAGTTCCACGAACGAGATCCGACGGAACTCGGTCCGGACGAACTCGAGGCGGCCGCCGACGCCGTCGACGCGAAAAACGACTTCCTGCTCGAGGCCACCGGCCGGGACGCCAAGGCCCGACGCGACTCGTTGAAACGGTCCGTCGAGGACGATCCGGACCACGACGTCGCCTGATCGGGACGACGATTTCGACGCGGCTCTTCTCGGTTCGACTCGCCGACGAGCGACGCGTGAGCGTCGGCCGCCGCCGACGCCACGGTTCGAGGTCGACCGACGCTACCGAGCTGGGGTCGGCCGGCGGGTGCGGCCTGCCGAGGCTTCGAAACCGCTAAGCCCGAACTCCCGAAAGGCTCGAGTGATGGATCTCACCGCGTTCCTGTTCGCGACCGCGGTCGCCCACGTCGGCTTCGCGATCTTCGTCACCGGCCACGCCTACCTGACCGATCAGGAGGCCGGCAACTGGCCGTACATCACGCTCGCGCTGGGGCTGGCCGGCGTCGCCGGCTACTTCTTCTACGACGAGTGGTCGGAATCGGGTCGGATCTGATCGGAGCCGTCGACTGCGGGGTACGTTTATTCGTCGTGAGCGCGTTGATACTGCCAGGAGCGATGTTCTTCAACCGTCCGCGATGTCCCGACTGTCGGAGTCGACTGGTCGCGAAGTCACCGGGAGCCGTCATCTCCTCGAGAGAACACGAGTTCACGGCGGTGTACGGTGAGGAGAGCGCAACCGACGTCGAAGACGAGGGCAGCGCGGCCGACCACTACGACTTCTATCAGTGTCTCAGGTGTTTCTCCGGCTTCACCGCAGCCGACGTCGACTCGAGCGAGTGAGGCCGGTCGCTCGAGCGCGAGACGAGGGTCGATC